>NZ_JAUSUC010000110.1 GCF_030813365.1 Oikeobacillus pervagus | reverse complement strand
GTATGTGTCAAGTTTTTCTCGGTGTTGCTTTTACACCAATATTTTAAGCACTCTATTTTGTACACTTTTTACATCTACCGCGCTAACGCTTGGTGGCCTCGATTTTTTAAACGAGCTCCAAAATACAAGACCTCGTTTAAAAAATCGAGGATATTAACGAAAACTCTTTAACAGATTCCCAATTGCCGTTGAATGTGCAGCGTGTAAACTGATAGATCCTTGTTTTGCCCCGATTGATGGGCGTGTAGGTTGTCGTAGAATTTGTACCATACGAACCGTTTGCTTCACGTTTCTCTGCTTTTTGTCACTTCGATGATGTTGGCTCAAGTAAGCTTCTCGCAACGTTTTGTTTAGGATACCTTGAATGACTTTAACCATGGACTCCCCACCTTCCTTACTCCAATGCATTCCTCTCTTTTTCATTCGGAAAGAAATATGGCGCTGATTGGATTCCATAGCCCCTAGACCTCTTGCGTCAATCGGTGGGTTCTCCACCTTGGTTCTCCAATCAAATATTCGTTTCCAATTATGCTCTATATATGTACGAAAATCTTTTACTTTTTCTATACTTTTCGGATCTTCAAGTGTACTTTCATAGGTATCAACATATAGTCTGAAACGGTCCAAATCATGGTCATTTAGCGCCTTTTTGACACCCTTCTTCAGTTCACTTTTCCCGCCCCCAAAAGCACGGTGTACAGCCTGTGAAACGTGATACGGGTCTAGTTGGTTCAATACTGGATGCTTCGATTGCGAGAAGGCCTCTTGGAACTTCTCAGCCGTATACCCAGAACCTCCATCGCTGTTTGTGACAATTTGAGTGTTTTCTAGCGAGTATCGATGTGCAGTAAGCGCCTGAACTTCTTTCCAAAATTCTGCAATCGGTTGGGTCGTCATAATGACTGTGGATTCACGCAAAGAGACTCGTTTACCATTTTTGTCCCAGCCTTCATGGATTATGGCATGATGCACCTCCATGCTTTTCTTCTTCTGAGTCCCTCGAACAAAAACACCGTCTGCTTCTGCATATAAGAAGTTGACTTCTTTCCCGACTGGAGGGGAGGTTGCTTCATCTAATTCGATCACCCTATCCGCATCTGCCTGCGCCTGGATTTTACCCACACGCTTTACAAGATTTCCAACCGTTGTATGACTAATATTTACGGCTGTCC
>NZ_JAUSUC010000109.1 GCF_030813365.1 Oikeobacillus pervagus | reverse complement strand
AGGTTAAGTTAGAAAGGGCGCACGGTGGATGCCTTGGCACTAGGAGCCGATGAAGGACGGGACTAACTCCGATATGCTTCGGGGAGCTGTAAGTAAGCTTTGATCCGGAGATTTCCGAATGGGGGAACCCCCTGCTCGTAATGGAGTAGGATCCATATCTGAATTCATAGGGTATGGAAGGCAGACCTGGGGAACTGAAACATCTAAGTACCCAGAGGAAGAGAAAGCAATTGCGATTCCCCAAGTAGCGGCGAGCGAAACGGGATTAGCCCAAACCAAGAGGCTTGCCTCTTGGGGTTGTAGGACACTCTATACGGAGTCATAAAAGAATGAAGTAGATGAACAGGTCTGGAAAGGCCGGTCAAAGAAGGTAACAACCCTGTAATCAAAACTTCGTTCTCTCTTGAGTGGATCCTGAGTACGGCGGGACACGAGAAATCCCGTCGGAAGCTGGGAGGACCATCTCCCAAGGCTAAATACTCCCTAGTGACCGATAGTGAACCAGTACCGTGAGGGAAAGGTGAAAAGCACCCCGGGAGGGGAGTGAAAGAGAACCTGAAACCGTGTGCCTACAAGTAGTCAGAGCCCGTTAACGGGTGATGGCGTGCCTTTTGTAGAATGAACCGGCGAGTTACGATTTCATGCAAGGTTAAGTTGAATAGACGGAGCCGTAGCGAAAGCGAGTCTGAATAGGGCGAATGAAGTATGAGGTCGTAGACCCGAAACCAGGTGATCTACCCATGTCCAGGGTGAAGGTAAGGTAACACTTACTGGAGGCCCGAACCCACGTACGTTGAAAAGTGCGGGGATGAGGTGTGGGTAGGGGTGAAATTCCAATCGAACTTGGAGATAGCTGGTTCTCTCCGAAATAGCTTTAGGGCTAGCCTCAAGGGAAGAGTCTTGGAGGTAGAGCACTGTTTGGACTAGGGGCCCTCATCGGGTTACCGAATTCAGATAAACTCCGAATGCCAGAGACTTACTCCTTGGGAGTCAGACTACGAGTGATAAGATCCGTGGTCAAGAGGGAAACAGCCCAGACCGCCAGCTAAGGTCCCAAAGTATACGTTAAGTGGAAAAGGATGTGGAGTTGCTTAGACAACCAGGATGTTGGCTTAGAAGCAGCCACCATTTAAAGAGTGCGTAATAGCTCACTGGTCGAGTGACTCTGCGCCGAAAATGTACCGGGGCTAAACGTATCACCGAAGCTGCGGATTGACA
>NZ_JAUSUC010000108.1 GCF_030813365.1 Oikeobacillus pervagus | reverse complement strand
AGTACCGAAGTTCCTGATTCCACACTGCCAAGAAAAGCTTCTAGCGAGGTAGAAGGTGCCCGTACCGCAAACCGACACAGGTAGGCGAGGAGAGAATCCTAAGGTGAGCGAGAGAACTCTCGTTAAGGAACTCGGCAAAATGACCCCGTAACTTCGGGAGAAGGGGTGCTTTTTGGGGTGAATAGCCCCGAGAAGCCGCAGTGAATAGGCCCAGGCGACTGTTTAGCAAAAACACAGGTCTCTGCGAAGCCGTAAGGCGAAGTATAGGGGCTGACGCCTGCCCGGTGCTGGAAGGTTAAGAGGAGCGCTTAAAGCTTTGGCTTGAAGGTGTGAATTGAAGCCCCAGTAAACGGCGGCCGTAACTATAACGGTCCTAAGGTAGCGAAATTCCTTGTCAGGTAAGTTCTGACCCGCACGAAAGGCGCAACGATCTGGGCACTGTCTCAACGAGAGACTCGGTGAAATTATAGTACCTGTGAAGATGCAGGTTACCCGCGACAGGACGGAAAGACCCCGTGGAGCTTTACTGTAGCCTGATATTGAATTTCGGTACAGCTTGTACAGGATAGGTAGGAGCCATAGAAGCCGGAGCGCTAGCTTCGGTGGAGGCGTCGGTGGGATACTACCCTGGCTGTATTGACATTCTAACCCGCGCCCCTAATCGGGGTGGGAGACAGTGTCAGGTGGGCAGTTTGACTGGGGCGGTCGCCTCCTAAAGAGTAACGGAGGCGCCCAAAGGTTCCCTCAGAATGGTTGGAAATCATTCGTAGAGTGTAAAGGCACAAGGGAGCTTGACTGCGAGACCTACAAGTCGAGCAGGGACGAAAGTCGGGCTTAGTGATCCGGTGGTTCCGCATGGAAGGGCCATCGCTCAACGGATAAAAGCTACCCCGGGGATAACAGGCTTATCTCCCCCAAGAGTCCACATCGACGGGGAGGTTTGGCACCTCGATGTCGGCTCATCGCATCCTGGGGCTGTAGTCGGTCCCAAGGGTTGGGCTGTTCGCCCATTAAAGCGGTACGCGAGCTGGGTTCAGAACGTCGTGAGACAGTTCGGTCCCTATCCGTCGTGGGCGTAGGAAATTTGAGAGGAGCTGTCCTTAGTACGAGAGGACCGGGATGGACGCACCGCTGGTGTACCAGTTGTCTTGCCAAAGGCATCGCTGGGTAGCTATGTGCGGAAGGGATAAGTGCTGAAAGCATCTAAGCATGAAGCCCCCCTCAAGATGAGATTTCCCATAGTTTAACTAGTAAGATCCCTGAAAGATGATCAG
>NZ_JAUSUC010000106.1 GCF_030813365.1 Oikeobacillus pervagus | reverse complement strand
CACTAGCATTGCATTAAATTAATTTTATTATTAAAAATACTCGAAATGTTCAATTTTATTGTTTTGCGCAAAGAAAAAGTCCTTTATAATGGATAAGTCAGGTGGTAAACCCGTCCAAATCCACTAAAAAGGACAAATCTCATGGACAAGATTACACGAAAAACTTCATTTGGACAATGGTTTTCACCAATTAATTTTCAATTATTTGAAGAACAGGTGAAAACATTGAAATTAGATTTCTATACGAAAAAATTAACGACAGAGTCGTTCCTAAAGTTACTGCTTTTTGCACAGCTACAGGAAGTCGAGAGTCTTCATGCACTAAGTGACTGCCTCTTCGATGACAAGCTTCAAAGGGCTATCGACCTTGATTCTATTAGTATTTCTCAGTTATCACGACGATTAAATGGGCTGAATCCCGACCTTTTCCAAAGACTGTTTCTCGATTTAGTATCACAAATTCATGCCAAAACGCATTATACGAAACTTGTAATGCCATTAAAAATTATTGATTCTAGCACTTTGCCACTGAATTTGACGAATCATAAATGGGCAAAATTCCGCAAAACAAAGGCAGGAGTGAAACTGCATCTGCGTCTTGTATTTATGGAAAAAGGCACTTCTTACCCAGAAAAAGCCGTAATGACAACTGCAAAAGAACATGACCGAGGCCAGCTTGAAATTATGATAGATGACAAAGAATGCATGTATGTGTTCGACCGTGGTTACTTAGACTACGAACGTTTTGACCGCATGACCGATGAGGGCTACTTTTTCCTTTCAAGGCTGCGGAAAAACGCAGTCATACGGGAAGTTTACAACTTTAAGTTGCCCGAAAATATGCCTGTTTTATCAGACCAAATGGTCTTAATTGGTACTACACAAAACCGTGCTGAAAATTATTTTCGCCTGATAAAGGTCTTGGATTCAAAGGGAAATGAACTCCATTTAATTACAAATCGTTTTGATTTAAGTGCCGAAGAGATTTCAGAAATGTACAAATCACGCTGGGCAATTGAATTGTTCTTCAAATGGATCAAACAACATCTCAGCATTAAGAAGTTTTACGGTCAGAGCGAATGGGCGATTCAAAACCAAGTATTTATCGCACTTATTGTTTTTTGCCTTCATGTTCTTGTGCAAATTGAAACAAAAAGCAAGCGAAAAACGCTACAAATTAGCCGTTATTTAAGGGCTGCATTATGGAAACCAGCGCATATTTGGCTTCGAAAGATTGAAGGCAAATCCGTCCCTTAATAAGCAAATTGTCGTTGTCACACAGGTCAAATTGTAAATTATTTCCAAATGGATGGAGCCACCTTTAATTCGGTATTTACTTTTTTGGCTCTAAACAGAAGATATAATAAAACTGAAAATTACGACATTATTTTTGCAACACTAGTGA
>NZ_JAUSUC010000105.1 GCF_030813365.1 Oikeobacillus pervagus | reverse complement strand
CCTTTTTTAAAATAAAAAAACACCTCAATCTTTGGTATAGTGAGATTGACTAGAAATCACTACCATACAGAAGAGGTGTCCCCTATATGATAGACCAAAATAGCCAATACAATCAACTACCCAAAGAACTTGATTCTGTTTTTTCCGAACTTGAAATGAATAAACATTTGCGCAAAGCAGGGATTAAAAAATCCTTTGGTTTTAGCTGTTCTTACTTATTTCAACTTGTTTTCTGTTTGATTTTTCAACACAAAAATTGGTTTTCCCTTCTTGAGTCAAAGAAAGCAGATAAATTTCCAGCCAAGGATGCCGTTTATCGCTTTTTAAATCACTCAACATTTAATTGGCGCCGTTTCTTGCTGCTTTTAAGTTCTTTTACGATTCAAAAAGTAACTCGTCTGACCAATAAGAATCGTCCAAAAGTATTGATTGTGGATGATTCGGCCTATGATAGAAATCGTAGTAAAAAGGTTGAATTACTAGCACGCTGCTTTGATCACGCATCCCTTAAAATGCGTTTCTACAAAGGCTTTCGTATGTTGACTTTAGGCTGGTCTGATGGTTACACATTTATGCCCATCGACTTTTCTTTACTTAGCTCAAAGAAAGCTCAAATCAATGGAATCTCTGAACAAATTGACAAGCGCACTTGTGGCTACAAACGCCGTAAAAATGCTTTACAATCAGCGCCAGAGCAGATTCCTGATATGATCAAACGTGCGCTAGCGAATGGCATAGACGCAAGTTATGTCCTAATGGATACTTGGTTTACATTGCCACCACTTGTTAAAGCAGTTGTAGAACAGGGATTAGACGTAATTGGCATGGTCAAAGAAACAAAACAACGTTATAACGTAAACGGGAAAAAGGTTTCTTTAAAGCAACTTTATCGCTTAGCCGATCCCGTTCAATCTAGGAAAGGAATTCTTCGTTCCATCCATACGATGATGGCGAATGGGACATCCGTTAAAGTTGTATTCATTCAAAACAGAAACAAGAAAAGCGAATGGCTTGCCATCCTGAGTACCGATTGCACCCTTTCAGAGCAGGAAATCATCCGAATTTATGGGATGCGTTGGGATATTGAGGTTTTCTTTAAGACAACCAAATCTCTCTTAAAACTTCAAAAAGAATTCCAAAGTCGCTCATATGATGGGGTGATTAGTCATACCACTATTGTCTTTGCACGTTTTATTGTGCTTTCGTGGCAAAATCGCTGTAACACCGACCAACGCACCATTGGCGGACTATTTTACGAATTATGTGATGAAGTAAATGAACTTGATTGGGCTGTCGCATTACAGCAGTTAATCGAGCTTCTTCAAGATGCGTTAAAAAAGACGAATAAGAAAATCAAAAATTTAATTCAAAGTCAACTTAAGCAGTGGATCTCTGGCCTTCCTAG
>NZ_JAUSUC010000104.1 GCF_030813365.1 Oikeobacillus pervagus | reverse complement strand
GATAAAGTCCATATAATTGTGTAAAAAGAAAAGGGTCAAATTCTCCCTTCATGGTTACAATGTTTAATGCAAAATAGAAAACATTGGAAATCAAGGAGGAAGTAAAATGACCCATTTACAGTTTAACCTAAATATGGATGTTTTAAAAGATTCAGTAATGAACTCAAATATTGAGGCGGTAGTTAAATCTACCATTGTTTTAGTCTTAAATGAATTCATGGAAAAAGAACGTGACGAATACTTACAAGCTAAAGCATATGAGCGAACTTCAGAACGCCAAGACTACCGTAACGGTTATTATGAGCGTGACTTCATCATGAGTATTGGGAAAATTAAATTAAAAGTTCCCCGCACTCGAAATGGAGACTTTGCCCCCTCTGTTTTTGAACGTTATGCCCGAGTTGATCAAGCGTTTGTCTTATCTATGCTCGAGATGGTTGTAAATGGGGTATCTACACGGAAAGTGACAAAGGTGGTCGAACAATTATGCGGGGAACAAGTTTCAAAGTCTTTCGTTTCCTCTTTGACGGAACAGTTAGATCCCATCGTTAGAAAGTGGGCAAATCGACCGTTAAATGTTCAATATTTCCCCTATATATTTGTAGATGCCATGTATATCAAAGTACGTGAACACCATAAAGTGGTATCAAAAGCCGTATATATTGCGACAGGAATTAATCAAGAGAATAAAAGGGAGGTCATTGGTTTTAAAGTAGATCATAATGAAAATTATGAAGCGTGGAGCGAATTCTTCAGTGGACTAAAATCAAGAGGGTTACAATCGCCTAATCTAATCATCTCAGATGCTCATAAAGGATTAAAAAAGGCGATCGAAAAGGAGTTTATCGGAACATCTTGGCAGCGATGTACAGTTCATTTTAAAAGAAATATCATAGATAAATTGCCGAAGAAAGGAATGGAAGAGATTGTTTTGGACTTAAAAAGGATCTTTGAAGCTGTAAAGGTGAAAGATGCTCGTTCGTTTCGTGATGAATTCTTTAAACGTTATGAAGGGAATACAAAACTAGAGAAGGCATTGGAAGTATTAGATGAAGGTTTTGAGGATGCCATACAGTATTTAAGTCAGCCTGTAAAATGGCACCGTTATATTCATAGCACAAATTCTTTAGAACGCTTAAATCAAGAGGTTCGTCGTCGAGAAAGAGTCATCCGCATATTTCCAAATACGCAATCAGCCTATCGATTGATAGGGGCTATCTTGATGGATTACGATGAAGAGCAAACCAGAAAACAACCCATTTTTGTGAAGAACGAGCAGTAGGCCCGCGCGAGCGAAATTTAATTTGATTGGAAGGGGTACCCCTTCCAATCAAATTAAATCATATTACTATAATCCGAAATAGGCATTAAACATTGTAATTATCATTTTACACAATATTAAGGACTTGACT
>NZ_JAUSUC010000103.1 GCF_030813365.1 Oikeobacillus pervagus | reverse complement strand
TGGTATGTCAACACTAAACTGAACAAATTTTTAAAGGAACACAAACTTGTTTATAGCGTTCAAAATCTGATCACTTTGCTGGAAGGTAGTGCGTGCAGTTTGTCACTTTACATGGAGCCTCTGCGGGCATGATTTTGAGCCAGGAATCCAGATATTTCAAAAATCTGGCTAACTACAAAGGGTATCATGCCCGCCTCTCCAAATAAAGTGCACGTTTCTCTACTAGATAGTGCTCATTTCAGCTTGGTGCTTGCATTTGTATTCGTTAGGCGTTAAATAGTCTAGGGACCCATGAATGCGAATATTATTAAACCAATTCACATAATCAAATAACTCAAGATCAAGTTCCTGCTGACTAGCGAATACCCTCCCGCTAACGAATTCTGTTTTAATCGTTTTGAACGTTGCCTCGGCAACCGCATTGTCATAAGGTGTTCCTTTTTCACTCAATGATCTCTCAATGCCAAATGTCTCTAACGCCTCGTCTATAAGCTGGTTTTTAAACTCACTCCCTCGATCTGTGTGGAATAATTCAAGGCGATTTAGATTATATTTCACCGTTGAAAAGGCACGTTGAACTAGCTCAGCACTCTTATTAGGGCCAGCACTGTAACCAATAATTTCACGATTATATAAATCCACTAGAACACAAATATAATGCCATTTTTGCTTAACTCGAACGTATGTTAAATCACTCACAATCACTTTTAATTCTTTGTCTTGATTAAATTCCCGATTCAGTGTATTTCCAATTTCAGACTCATTTACCGCTGTTTTTCTAGGTTTAAATTGAGCTACTGTATACTTGGAGACAAGTCCTTGTTCCTTCATAATTCGTCCAATACGACGACGTGACACTTGCCATCCTTGCTTTTGGAGCTCTTTTTTTATTTTCCTTTGTCCATAAATATTCCGACTGTCTTTAAAGATTTTAACAATTAAATTTGTTAATTCTTCATCCTGATTATCTCGAATTTTCGCTTCATAATAGTAAGTGCTTCTAGGAAGTTGTAGGACGGAGCACATTGCTGATATCGAGTATTTGTGACGGTTATTTCGAATCACATCTACTTTCGTCCCATTATCAGCGCGGCTTGCTTTAAAATATCATTCTCCATTGTGAGTCTTTGATTTTCTTTGCGGAGTCTAATTAACTCCTCTTGTTCCGGAGTTCTATTGTCCTTTTCTTCAAAAGATCCACTTGATTTATGTTGACGAACCCATTTATCAAAGGCAGAAGGCGTCAGCTCATATTCTTTGATAATCTCAGCCCGTGGTTTGCCTGAAGCATGCAGCTGGACAATTTGTTCTTTAAACTCTTTTGAAAATGTTCTTCTTTCTCTTTTGGCCATAGTTGATTCTCCTCCGACTTTTGTTGAATCAAGTTTATATGACCTTAACAAATCTGTCCAACTAAGTGTAACCTATTCAGA
>NZ_JAUSUC010000102.1 GCF_030813365.1 Oikeobacillus pervagus | reverse complement strand
GCCCAAAAATCGGTTTTCTCGCAAGACTCGTTTCAAATCGTCTCTAACTAGGCTATTTTTTCGATCTCAATTTCCCTTAGCGTTATAAATTTCATGAAATTCTCAAAGTTTTAGATTGCGGTGAATAATTCAGGAAACAATATAAAAAAAGAAGAAACTATTTTTTCTATTGAAAAAGATGGAGATTTGAAAAGTTCAGATGTTTCTCAAACATATCAATCCCAGATATTAAATCAATTGAATATTAGTACAAAAATAAAAACTAAATATACAGGTAAGGGTGTAAAAATTGCTATATTAGATTCGGGAATCGATATTTCACACGAGGATTTAAGTATTAAAGATGAAGTTTCCTTTTTAAATACTGAAGATACATCGTATTCCACAGGTCATGGAACTCACGTAGCCGGAATAATAGGGGCTAAACCTACTAATAATGGTAGTGTGGAGGGGATAGCACCTGAAACTGATTTGTTTAGTATTAAAATATTAAATGAAAGAGACGTTGGAAAAAATAGTATTCTAATATCTGCTATTGATTGGTGTTTAGATAATAAGATGGACATTGTTCACACAAGTATTAGTTCCCAAAAAAGATCAAAAATAGTAAACTATGCTGTTCAAAAAGCTTATGATAAAGGGATCTTATTAATTTCCTCGGCTGGAAATCAAGGAATGTATTTGAAAGAGAGTATAACCTTCCCAGGTGCTTATGATTCAGTCATTGCTGTAGGGTCGGTAGATCAAAACAATAAAAGATCTGTATTTTCAAGTGTTGGGGAATCATTAGAGTTAATGGCCCCAGGTGAAAATATCTATAGCACAGAACCCAATAATAGTTATGGCCAAAGGGATGGAACATCAATGGCAGCTCCTTATATTACAGGGATAGCAGCCCTCATTATGGAAAAGAATCCCAAACTAACTAACAAGGAAGTTAGGAAAATCCTTAATGAAACAGCTGATGAGATAGGAGAACCATTTTTGTATGGTAATGGAATAGTAAACGCTCAAAAAGCGTTACTTCAAGTTAAATAAACGTTATTGATTTATTTGATAAAATAAATTTCTAAAAAGTTGATGTAGGTTTGTTATTTTTTTACTTAAAAAACAAATTAAAAAAAGTAATTTTAATAACTCAACTTTCGCACCAAAAAAATAAGTGCTAATCATTGGTTGTATTGCGGTTTAAGAGTTATTAAATATATTGCTTGACACGGTTTATTAAAAAATGAAAAACACCTCGATCTTTGGTATAGTGAGATTGTCTAGAAAACACTACCACATAGAAGAGGTGCTCCCTATATGATAGACCAAAATAGCCAATATAATCAACTACCAAAAGAACTTGATTCTGTTTTTTCTGAGCTTGAAATGAATAAACATCTACGCCAAGCAGGAATTAAAAAATCCTTTGGTTTCAGTTGCTCTTACTTATTTCAGCTTGTTTTCTGTTTGATTTTTCAACATAAAAATTGGTTT
>NZ_JAUSUC010000101.1 GCF_030813365.1 Oikeobacillus pervagus | reverse complement strand
CTTAAGCAAACGAATAGGAAAATCAAAACATTAATTCAAAGTCAACTCGAACAGTGGATCGCTGGCCTTCCTAATTATATCAAGGCTTATTTGCCGATATCACTCTGCGAAAGTTGAGTTGATTATATAAGACACACACGGAACCAATAGCAATTTTTCAACAATATTATTTTGAATTAATAATTGTATTAAACGGTTCTTAATTCAAATACCCTCTATTTTAAGCCCTAAAATCAGTTAATCAGTACTAGATATTTTCAATATATCCCCTAATTCACCTAACAGTTCTATGTTTTTTAAAGCCAACTCAACAGGTATGTCTTTCATTAACACGAATGGTAATTGTTTTGATCCTTTTAATAAGTCAAACAATCCCTTTTTGATGATAAATACCTCTTGTATTTTCTTTAAATCCATAGCCCCTCCTACTGGTGGACTTACCAATATAAGATTACACAGTTTTTCCTTAAACACTTCCTGTTCTTCGTCCACACAGTCAATATCTATCGCTCCGTCATTTATCCACTGTATAAAATTCTCACTTACTGTGGTTGCATAATTCGGATCCATAATCCCCGAATCAACTTGTACTAACTCTGTTGCGTTTTCATTTGCAGTCATTAACAGTATTTTGCCTCCACCATTACTTCCTACAGCAACATAACCCTTTGCATATTCATGGACTTCATATGTTTTATTCATTTCATCTATTATATCCACTCCAAATATAACGACTCCATTATCGGACACAAAACCATTTGTATGCTTTAGTAATTGTTTATAAGCATTAGGGAGTACTAATCCCATTTCCTCTTCAATTTTTTTAATTTCATTTTCATCAACTGGAGAATATAATTCATAAGTCGACAATTTTTGAACATTTATCATTTAAATCCTCCTAATCCATCAAAGTATCTAAATGCTTCTCGCATTACTTTTTTTGCTACTTTTAAATCTACACCCGCTTCAATCATTTCTTTATAGCTAATATTAAATTCATATATTATATCCGTACTAAAACCTTCATTCCTTCTTCTAGCTCTTTGAAGAGCGGATATTATAGCATGTGGTTCACCAGAGGTAGATTTGAGTAATATTGATGGTGCTTGTCGACTGCTATAATTATTACCGCTTGTTTTAGCCCATATCTTAGCCCATTCATCTTGTATTGCGTGATGCGCTTGTACCAATCCATCATTTTTGGTATTCCGAAAACCTAGAGCACGATTCTTATTTGGACTCATTTTTTTATACAAGTCAACATCTTCAACAATATAACCTCCATTTTTAAGTTGACTCCTAGTGGACCTTTGCGGAAATGCAATACCGGCCCTTTCATTAATATTAGCATGGAGCTGTTCAGAAGTTAATTCGCCATATTTCCCTCTCAAATATTCTAATCTGGATTCTCCCGTACCCTTAGTAACTCCCCTTACACGGTCATCCTTCACAGAAAATGCTTGCTGATTAATCTCCCGAAGAGTTTTTGTTTCAACTCCATAGAT
>NZ_JAUSUC010000100.1 GCF_030813365.1 Oikeobacillus pervagus | reverse complement strand
GATTCGTTCGACCCTCTCACACCACCGTACGTACGGTTCCGTATACGGCGGTTCAATAATTTGAGTGTATAGACTGGTACTTTTCGGATATATTCATATATCCGAGAAGTGCCAGTTTTTCATCTGTTAAAGACCTATGAAGGATGTAACTGGATGAAATTCTCCAGTAACCCTTTCGAGTATTTGACCATTCATAGGCTTTTTGCTCTTCGATACCTAGTCGAATAAGGTTTCTATATCTGGTTCGTGGCTTTTTCCACTGTTTCCAAATATATTGTCTGATTCGTCGTTTCAGCCAACCATTTATTTCTTTCATGAAGCTCTTCATTTCCCCAATGCCATAATAGTTTAACCACCCTGTCATTAGCTGTTTGATTTGCACGAAGAGGACTTCAATGCTTTTCCCTCTGTTCCGCTTTGTTATTTTCTTTAATTTCTGCTTAACAGTGGACTTAGCCTTTTGATGTGGTCGAATTTTGACACCGTTTTTAGTTGGCAGTAAGCAGAAACCAAGAAACTTTCGTTTCAATGGACTGCCCACTGCACTTTTCTCACGATTCACCGTTAATTTCAATTCTCCTTCGAGGAAATTGATTGAACTCTCCATTACTCGATAACCAGCTCTTTTGCTTTTGACGTAAATATTGCAGTCATCGGCATAACGGACGAATTTGTGTCCACGGGTTGTGAGAAGTTTATCGAATTCATTCAAATAAATGTTACTCAATAACGGCGATAAATTTCCTCCCTGTGGAGTTCCTTCCTCGGATGCTTGAAATAAACCGTTTATCATAATCCCACTCTTGAGATATTGCCGAATAAGACGTAAAACACGCTTATCTTGGATCTTTTTCTCAATATAGTACATGAGTTTATCATGATTTACTGTGTCAAAATAAGCTTTCATATCTATATCCACAACGTATTTATACCCTTGTTCGTAGTACGATTTTGCTCGTATGATAGCGTGATGCGCACTACGCTTTGGACGAAACCCAAAGCTATTATCGGAGAACGCAGGGTCAAAAATAGGTTGTAAAACTTGATTGATTGCTTGCTGAATCATCCGGTCGATGACAGTTGGAATCCCTAACTTTCTTACACCCCCATCGGGTTTTGGAATTTCAACCCGCAATACGGGTTGCGGGCGGTAGATTCCGTTGCGTAATTTCATTAGTAATTCTTCCTTGTGCTCCTTCAAGTGAGGGAGTAGCTGGTCATAGGTCATACCATCTATGCCTGCAGCCCCCTTATTTCTGACAACTTGGAGGTAGGCTAGATTGAGATTATTCCTTGATAGAATCTTCTCAAACAGATTTACACCATTTTGATTGTTCAGTTCACCATGAAAATTACTATGCACTCCGTCATACCCTTCATGTTCCACATTATCTCTCTGACGGTAGCCAGATTGTTCTGTTTTCTGCAGTTGTCGCAATTTCCGCACCTCCCTGTTTCCTCAAAATTATCATTGTTCAGTCCTTCACGTCCTGCCAGCGAACGTTACTATGACCTCTGCTGACTTCTTACGATTCATCTTCATGTCACCATGAGAATTGCACTGGCTCATTATCATTTAACTTGCACT
>NZ_JAUSUC010000099.1 GCF_030813365.1 Oikeobacillus pervagus | reverse complement strand
TTTTTTCATCTAATAAGTGAAAAAGAGAATCCCACTGAAAAGCCGGTAAGTCAGCATTTCAGTGGAATTTTGTATTTGTCGGTGAATAATCTAGGCTAAGTATTATAAAGAATTTGACGGAAATATCAGTACACCTGATACACCGACTGGAAGTCATAGGGTATTTGAAAACCTAGATGACCCAACCAGAAGCTCACATTTTCCTTATGTTCCAAGAAAATAAATATTAAGTAGGTGAGATACTTGAGTAATTTGTTGTATCATGCATATTTGCCTGAAAATCACCAACATCATGTTTCGCTGGAAGAAGTCATGAGTGGTGGCATTAAATATTCTACTAAGTCAAATAATAGATATAGTAATGGTGGCAGAGTGAAATTTGAGATAACAGAACTATTAAGACCTTCCAATACACCTGATTGGCTTAACTTTAAAGAAGCAATAGGTGTTGATATAACAAATCGTTTTTCCAAATCTTTTTGCTTTCCTATTTACGGATAAAATCCTAGTATTTGATGGTGATATTTCCCTTTTGATCTATGACCAAGCATTCTATGAGGATTTTAAAGACTTTGATGAGGAAGCTTTAAATTTTGATACTGGAGAAACTATTGAATATTGGATTAAACTATACTGGAAAAGTATGATGACACTTGAAGACTATTTGATAAAGAAGCCCTATTCAAAGCCAGAAGTGTTAATTTTTGAATCTGTACCCAAAGAAATTATTCAAGTATGCGAAGAATAGACTTGTAAACCTTGATTGGCTATAGCCTTTCAAGGTTTTTTTGCTTTTATAGTTATACGTTTTTATAATCTGATATTTGAATCAAATACTCATGATGGTAAAAAGGAGTATGAAATTGGTTGCAGTGAATTTAAATAAAATGGACCACAATTTGCGCAAGAGAATGATATAGCTCGTGGTGTAAGCAGGAAATACACTGGTACATAAGAAATTGAAAGAATAAAAGTTTGTTTTAGGGAGACATTCAAAAATGCTATGTGAAATTCATAACTCATGAAGGTTGTACCTTCATGGAGTATCCTTTGATTACTTGGAGAACTGAACAAGAACGAGAAAGGGCTAGATGATATTTTACATGGCTGGGGTACTTATGACATGGAATGGCCAACAAACTAACGAGAGCGTTCGTGCACGTGGCGATAAACAATGGGCTATGTGAAAGAGTGTTGTTTTATTGTAAAGGGCAAATAATTTTTGTGTTGTATTTTTACTAGAGACGGTCGTATAATACTCGCTATTCGTTAAAAAGCGTTACGAAAATTACAATTTATATAACGGGAGGGTGAAATATTGAACGTTGTCGGGTATATATGAGTCTTGACTCAAGGGCAAGCTAGAGATGGATACAGCTTGAAATATCAAGAAGATGAAATCAAAGCATACTGTGAAGAACAAGGCTTGAACTTGATCCATATTTTTAGCGATGAAGGAATAAGCGGTGCCAAATTAAATGTTGAAGCATTGGAGATAGACAGGGTGGGCTTACAGGAATTGTTGGCTCACCTTTTGTCTATCCAAGCACAGTATGTGGTAGTGCTCAATACAAGTCGATTTTGGCGGTGTAACCGTCAAGTAGTTTTGAACACTTTTTGCTAATTAATTTTGAACACTTTTGTTATTAAAATTCCCCCACCCTAGTCAAATGAGAGAAGGGA
>NZ_JAUSUC010000098.1 GCF_030813365.1 Oikeobacillus pervagus | reverse complement strand
TCTATGGAGTTGAAACAAAAACTCTTCGGGAGATTAATCAGCAAGCATTTTCTGTGAAGGATGACCGTGTAAGGGGAGTTACTAAGGGTACGGGTAATACTAGTAAGACTGTTGATGATGTAGTTAAAGATGGTAGTCACTTTTTAGATGAATTTAAATTGAAACCTAATGTAAAATATGAAACAAATGGATATCTATATCAAACAGATGAACTAGGAAGAATTGAGAGAGCTTCTGGAGAATTAACGTTAGAGATGGGAGAACGTAATAGTAAGCATCAGCTAGCTGCTGGAGGAGAAGACCGAGTTAAAGCTCCTAGTACTCAAGGCGATCATGGTGGACATTTAATCGGTACGCAATTTAATGGATCTCCACTAATTGATAACATAGTTGCAATGAATGGTAATGTTAATGTAAGTGCTTATAAAAAATTGGAATCTGCTTGGGCAAAAGCTTTAAGAGATAAGCGGGAAGTTATAGTTGATATTAGACCTGTATATGAAGGGAATTCTGTGAGGCCTGTTAGCTTTAACATAAAATATAGAATTGATGGAGAAAAATTTAAAGCCAGTTTGAAAAATGTATATGGAGGAAAGTAAATGAATACAGAGAACTTGGAAAGTATTTATCAAAAAGTAGCTATACAGTTAAACAATATTATTCCAGAACCATGGGAAAAAGTAATGGTATATTCAGAAGTTGATGAATATAGTGATTCGACGGTGTTTTTCTACTATCCAAAAAATAAGCAGGAACCAATATACAGTTTAGATATTGAAGATATGGAAGGGATTGATGAAGACGAGACTGAACGTCAATTAAATCTTCTTGACAGCATCTTTAGAGAGTTATGGGAAGAATTTAAAAGAAATAAGCAGGAACCTTGGACTAATTTAACATTTGAGTTATATTCTACTGGTAAGTTTGATATTGAATTTGATTATACTTTATTAGAGGAAGAAAATAATTATAATCATTATGAGAGATTAATTATATGGAAGTATAAAAGATTAGGAATTTCCCCTGATGAAAAGAGAGAAAGTGATGTGAAACTAATTAGAGAATATATTAATACACAAAAATGATCTCTACTAGAGTTATAGATATAAGGTGTTTGAAAATCCATACTCCATGATGGTTGTACCATCATGGAGTATGGTGTGCAATGATAGAATAGGAAACGAGGTACGAGCTTAGACGAGATGACATTTTACATGGGGATGAATATAACCACATGGAATGTATATGAAACTAACGAACTCGTAAGTTTGAATATAGTATGTGTCATGATGTACAAAAGGTGTCATACTGTTACTACAAAACTTACAAATTTATGCTACTTAAAAATAGATGAACTTAAAGCGCTTGATTGTCAATTAAAGGCAACGAGTGTTTTTTTGCATTTTAGCGTAGAAATTTAAAAGAGCACTATAATTTTATAAGTACATTAAGTGTTAAATTTTTATTAATGTTTTATAGGCCGTAGTGGCTGTGTATAGTATACGACGATGTAGAGGAAAAATAAAGAATTGTATTATTTTTTGAAGTCATCGTAAAGTACGTTTTAACGGATGAACGTTATGCATACGTTATCCGCAAAAAACGGATAAACGTTACATGGAATGTAATTGCTGTAATGGGAGAGGACTCAACATGGAAGAGAAAGTAGTTGGTTATGAACAAGTTTTAACAGAAGGACAAGTACGTGAAGGGTACAGCCTAACGTATCAAGTAGAATAAATTGAACGGTACTGTAACGAAAATGAACTACAACTGCTTCACAT
>NZ_JAUSUC010000097.1 GCF_030813365.1 Oikeobacillus pervagus | reverse complement strand
TTTTTTCATCTAATAAGTGAAAAAAAGAATCCCACTGAGAAGCCGGTAAGTCAGCATTTCAGTGGAATTTTGTATTTGTCGGTGAATAATCTAGGTTATTATATCTTATTTCTATACTAAGACAAAAAAAGCACTTGTTGCCTTTAATTGACAATCAAGTGCCTTAAGTTCATCCGTTTTTAAGTAGCATTAAATTTGTAAGTTTTATGGAAACAGTATGACACCTTTTATATATCGTGATAACTACTACGTTAAAAACTTACGAGTTTGTACGAGTTCGTTAGTTTAATATACATTCCATGTGTTTATATTCATCACCCAGTAAAATGTCATCTCGCCTAAGCTCGTACCTCGTTTTCTTATTCTATCATTGCACATAGTACAGCCATCATGAAGTATGTATTTTCAAACACACTATTATTTTTTCCTATCCACTTCACATATACTTTGTTTTTCATAGGTTATAGTTAAAGCTTATATCCGTAAAAATATTTTTGTCCCTTTTCCCAGTTTTCACTTGAAAGTTCGTTTATATAGTCAATAAAATCTTTATAATTACTTGCACTAATAATAGTGTTGTAATCCGCAGGTATTCTTTTACCAGTCCAAATTGATAATAAAGATGGTATTAATTCCATTTTTAATTGCTCCTCATTATTAGCAGCAATCATAACCCGCTGAATCAATTTTTTAGCTAAGTCTCCAGGAAAAGCTAAATTCTGTTGAAAATAATAACTATTTGTATCCTTCTCCTGACAATACTTAAAATAAAAATTTCCAATTTCATCTATAGTTGCATCTTCACCAATTTGATCTTCAAAATTAATAAAGGAATCAATAGAGTCTCTTATAATAGTAGCTGTATCACTGAATTCCTCCCACTCTTCAAATAAAGCCAATAAATATGGAATTACCTCAAGAGAAAGTGAGGTTGTGGCTGCTGATGCAAAAGTGTCTACTGTTTCTTCAGTTATCTCACTAAGAAAACGGAGATTATTTGAATCCCTTAAGTCTTCATGTGTTGCGACAGATAAAAATACTCTAATACATAAATTCAGAACCGCTTCATCTTTAGTCTGATTCATTAATTGAACTAATAGTGGTTTTTGAGTAAAATCCCCCGTTTTAAATAATTCTATTAAGTTAAATAAAACTTCCGTTTCTGTTACAGATTTTAAAATTTTTTCTTTTATTTCCGATTTAGCTAAAATTGTTTTTTCTCCAAACCATATACTATTCATAAGATTTCTCGTTTCTCCCATAAATGCACCTACTTTCAGTAAATTATCTCTTTCCATTTTCTCGTTGCCATTTCAGAACTTTATTTTGAAAAACAGTAACCTCAGTGTGTTGTGGATTATTACCAAATACAATAATCCCCTTTTCATTCTCATGTATTTTTAGTACCTTAGCATTTTCTTTACCATAACCCATTTCATGATAAAAATCCAAATTCAAATCATCAATTTGCTCTCGACGAATAGTCGATTCTCCTGTATTCTTTAAATTTGAACTTACATTCTCTCCCCCAAAAGATAAACCTTGTACATGGTGACCTTTTTCAAGTTCCCCTCTTCTAACCAACGCTTGATAGTCTGCTCTTGCTTCCTTTAGTTCTTTACCCTTTACTATTGTAGATTCATCAGGATTAGGATACCAATCAGGGTTAGTTTCGTGTAATTTTTTTGCCTCATCATAATAAGGTCCATAAACATCCTTACTCGAAGAATTATTACCCGTACCCTTAGCACCCGTTCTCTCAGCCCTAGAAATCGTTTCCTTCGTTTTCTTTTTCGGAACATCCGCCTTCTTTACATCATGGACAATCCCTTCAAAGGCTGGTTTTCTTA
>NZ_JAUSUC010000096.1 GCF_030813365.1 Oikeobacillus pervagus | reverse complement strand
TCACACCCGTTCCCATACCGAACACGGAAGTTAAGCTCTTCAGCGCCGATGGTAGTTGGGGGCTGTCCCCCTGCAAGAGTAGGACGTTGCCAAGCGAATCTGGAGGATTAGCTCAGCTGGGAGAGCACTTGCCTTACAAGCAAGGGGTCGGCGGTTCGATCCCGTCATCCTCCATCTTTTATATGCCGGCCTAGCTCAATTGGTAGAGCAACTGACTTGTAATCAGTAGGTTGGGGGTTCAAGTCCTCTGGCCGGCACCATTTTTAACGAGCCATTAGCTCAGTTGGTAGAGCATCTGACTTTTAATCAGAGGGTCGAAGGTTCGAGTCCTTCATGGCTCACTATTTTGCGGGTGTGGCGGAATTGGCAGACGCACCAGACTTAGGATCTGGCGCCGCAAGGCGTGGGGGTTCGACTCCCTTCACCCGCATAATATTGCGGAAGTAGTTCAGTGGTAGAACACCACCTTGCCAAGGTGGGGGTCGCGGGTTCGAATCCCGTCTTCCGCTCCAATGTTGCCGGGGTGGCGGAACTGGCAGACGCACAGGACTTAAAATCCTGCGGTAGGTGACTACCGTACCGG
This sequence comes from Oikeobacillus pervagus, assembly GCF_030813365.1. NCBI lineage: Bacteria > Bacillati > Bacillota > Bacilli > Caryophanales > Bacillaceae > Oikeobacillus > Oikeobacillus pervagus. Next base: position 1,616 of record NZ_JAUSUC010000096.1, on the reverse strand, counting down.
TTCGATTCCGGTTCTCGGCACCATTTGCGCCCGTAGCTCAATTGGATAGAGCGTTTGACTACGGATCAAAAGGTTAGGGGTTCGACTCCTCTCGGGCGCGTTTTATCGGGAAGTAGCTCAGCTTGGTAGAGCACATGGTTTGGGACCATGGGGTCGCAGGTTCGAATCCTGTCTTCCCGATATTCAACCCATTTGGGGCCTTAGCTCAGCTGGGAGAGCGCCTGCTTTGCACGCAGGAGGTCAGCGGTTCGATCCCGCTAGGCTCCACCAATTAAGATTATATGGCGGCGTAGCTCAGCTGGCTAGAGCGTACGGTTCATACCCGTGAGGTCGTGGGTTCGATTCCCTCCGCCGCTATTTTCTGAAAATATGGACCTTTAGCTCAGCTGGTTAGAGCAGACGGCTCATAACCGTCCGGTCGTAGGTTCGAGTCCTACAAGGTCCACCATATATACTACTTTGGAGGAATACCCAAGTCTGGCTGAAGGGATCGGTCTTGAAAACCGACAGGCGGGTTAAACCGCGCGGGGGTTCGAATCCCTCTTCCTCCGCCATTAATTTTTATATTTTCTATCGTCGCGGGGTGGAGCAGTTCGGTAGCTCGTCGGGCTCATAACCCGAAGGTCGCAGGTTCAAATCCTGCCCCCGCAATCATTGGTCCGGTAGTTCAGCTGGTTAGAATGCCTGCCTGTCACGCAGGAGGTCGCGGGTTCGAGTCCCGTCCGGACCGCCATTATTTTTGGCTCAGTAGCTCAGTCGGTAGAGCAAAGGACTGAAAATCCTTGTGTCGGCGGTTCGATTCCGTCCTGAGCCACCATTTTCAAGTGAAAATGGCGGCTATGGCGAAATGGTTAACGCATCGGATTGTGGCTCCGACATCGTGGGTTCGATTCCCACTAGTCGCCCCATATTTATACGCGGGTGTAGTTTAGTGGTAAAACTACAGCCTTCCAAGCTGTTGTCGTGGGTTCGATTCCCATCACCCGCTCCATTTATATAAAATGGGCCTGTAGCTCAGCTGGTTAGAGCGCACGCCTGATAAGCGTGAGGTCGGTGGTTCGAGTCCACTCAGGCCCATTATACTCATTGTTCCGCAGTAGCTCAGTGGTAGAGCTATCGGCTGTTAACCGATCGGTCGTAGGTTCGAATCCTACCTGCGGAGCCATTTTTATGGGGAAGTACTCAAGTGGCTGAAGAGGCGCCCCTGCTAAGGGTGTAGGTCGGGTAACCGGCGCGAGGGTTCAAATCCCTCCTTCCCCGTCATAATGGCCCGTTGGTCAAGCGGTTAAGACACCGCCCTTTCACGGCGGTAACACGGGTTCGAATCCCGTACGGGTCATCCAAAAAGGAAATGAAGAATTCTCTTCATTTCCTTTTTTCATTGGATTCTATCATGATATGATTCTTGTGAAGTAATGCAAAAAATTGGAGAAAAAGTGCAAATATCAATAGAAATAGTGCAAAAGTAGGCGGGAAATATACATAAATCTAGGGAAATGATCAAATCCCCGTAAAAGAAGTGCAAATCCTAGTGGGAAATAATCAAAAGGCCTTGGGAAATGTTCAAAAGCTGAAGACCATCTACCATTCTCGTAGAAAGGGAAGACATCCGAAGA
>NZ_JAUSUC010000095.1 GCF_030813365.1 Oikeobacillus pervagus | reverse complement strand
ACAGGCGCTTCCGCTTTTGATCGTCCAGCTCCAGCGCCTATCGACTAGCGAATTTCTCCATTTTCTCCCTACGATAAGTCAACATCAGCTCGCAAAATCGCCTCGCTGTGTTTCCTTTATCTCAGTCGAAAACTGCAAAATTCGTACGTCGATGGACAGGCGCTTCCGCTTTTGATTTTACTTTCTAAGTTTTCCTAGTTCTTCGGCGATGGCTTGCATTTCACTTGGACTGAAGGCTGTTTTTTTCATGACCATGTCGTAAAGATCTTTTAATTCTTCATACATATCCTCGTCAAAGTGAGATGGTTTCACTGCTCCAGCATTGACCATTCGCAGTTTATCTTTAATTTTTTCAATCATATATTCAATATTTTCTACAGATTTAACAGCTAAATTCATGAAAAATCATCCTCTCTGAAAGTAATATTTCTCCGTCAACATTACACTTCACTTAATCATTCCATGTTTTATTTGAATTGTCAAAGTCAAATATGAAAACATTCAGAAAGAAATGGTAAAATAAACACAAGAGAAACGGAATAAATTTGCACTCCTTCTTATTGGGATATGCACATGTTTCATGGAGATATACACATTTCTCGTAAAGATGTGAACAACTAAATAGAATATATCCATAAGATAATGAAGAATATGTAAATTTCTAATGAAAATATGCACAAAATTCTAAGAGATATGCACATTTTCCCCAAAAGTTATGGGGATTCCTGTGAAGATATGCACATCTACTCAAAAGCGTAAGATCAAGGAGTTTTGCACATCATTTATCAACTAAGGAATAGATGATTGAAATTGAAAATCAAGGTAAAATAAGGATATATATGATAGGGAAGGGGTATTGAATGATGAAGGTGAAGGTTTTATTCGTTTGTTTAGGGAATATTTGTCGATCGCCGATGGCTGAAGCGGTGTTTCGCGATTTAGTCAAAAGGGAGCAACTTGAAGAGAAGATCGAGATTGATTCTGCTGGAACTGGAGGCTGGCATGTAGGGAGTGCCCCACATGAAGGGACATTAGAAATCCTTAAGAAGTACAAAATTAACTCTGAAGGACTTATTGCTAGGCAGGTAGAGGAAAAGGATCTTCGGGAATTCAATTTTATTATTGCGATGGATGAAAGCAATGTGCGAAATTTAGAACGTTTAATCAAAGCCGAAATGAATCCAAAGGCAAGGTTTATCCGCCTTCTTGATTTAGTGGAAGAGTTAGAGGTGAAGGATGTTCCAGATCCATACTACACAGGAAATTTTGAAGAAGTGTACGAGCTTATTACAAAAGGTTGTTTGAAATTATTACAAAAAATTAAACAAGAAAATGCCATATAGGAGTGTTGAATTTGGGGAAAAATAAATTTTTCATCGGTGTTTTAATCGGAGCGGTTGCTGGTGGTGCAATAAGTTTGATCGATCGTCAGACTAGAAAAGAAATGAAAAATTTAAGTAATCATATGATTCAATTGGCAAAAGAGCCGAAAGCGTTAGCTTCATCGACGACGGAAATTGTAGAAAAGGCAAAACTTACGATGCAACAAGTGAATGAAGACATGCAATTCATTTGTGAAAAAGTAGAAGATTTACAGCAGTTATCACCGCAAGTTAAGGAGCTTGTGGAGGAAACGAAAACGGTATTTTTACCAGAGCAACAAGTGAAAGTCGAACAGGATGAAAACAAATAACGGGGTGAGTTGATGGCCTCTTCCAAAAAAGAAATGTGGATCTTTTTAAAACAATTATTTTTAAGAATTAAGGATTCTGATATCGTGGGAGTATCTGCGCAGATGGCGTTTTTCTTTTTATTATCCTTATTTCCAATGCTTATTTTTATGGTCACATTGCTCCCTTATTTGCCTTTTACACAAGATGATATTTTGAATATCGTTCGCGACTTTGCTCCAACAGATTCTTTTAAATTAATTGAGACAACATTAAATGAAGTAATGGGGCGAAGAAACACGGGATTATTATCATTCGGGATCATTGCCACGATCTGGTCTGCTTCCAATGGAATGAATGCCATCATCAAAGGATTAAACCATGCGTATGATGTAAAAGAAACTCGTTCTTTTTTTATTAATCGCAGTTTGTCGATTGTCTTAACATTTGCCTTGATTTTTGTCATTATCATTGCTTTATTACTTCAAGTATTTGGAAAGCAAATCGGCTTATATATGGCGTATCGTTTTGGTTTTTCTGAAACGTTTTTAAATGTTTGGAATCAGTTGCGTTGGGGTGTTTCCCCGATTATTTTATTTATCGTTTTCACAGGATTATATACACTTGCTCCAAGTAAAAGGATTCAATGTGTGACGGTTTTACCGGGAGCGGTTTTTGCTGCACTTGGATGGATATGCGTTTCATTAGTTTTTTCTTATTATGTTAATAACTTCGGGAATTACACAGCCACGTATGGAAGTATTGGTGGTGTCATTATTTTAATGATTTGGTTTTATTTATCTGCGATGATGATTTTAATTGGGGGAGAGTTAAATGCACTGAAAAATGAGAAAGAAAAGGATTGCTAAAAACTTCCAGTGATTATTTCGCCTTTTCGTCCACACTATTATTGAGCCATAGTGTAGCTCAATATATAAAAGTGAGGGATTACTCATGTCTAAAAAGACGAAAAAAGACGGTGGAACGAAGCAAAATAAAAATAGTAAACCAAAACATAAAACATCTGGATCTGCAAATGGACAAAATGGATATCATTAAAATAGAGAAACTAGGTGGAGGAAAACGCTCCACCTAGTTTGATTTTAAGTGCGCCCTGCATGGGCGGATACTTGGTGGTGAAAGTCCACTACAGGCTTGGCAGTAGGAACTGTTAGCGAAAGACAAGGTGGCTAT
>NZ_JAUSUC010000094.1 GCF_030813365.1 Oikeobacillus pervagus | reverse complement strand
GTCTATCATATAGGGGACACCTCTTCTGTATGGTAGTGATTTCTAGTCAATCTCACTATACCAAAGATTGAGGTGTTTTTTTATTTTAAAAAAGGGTGTCAAGCAATAAAATGAATAGACTTTAAACTCAATGCAGCCAACATTTAGCCCCCATTATTTTGGTGCGAAAGTTGAGTAATAATTTTTAGCAATGCTTTTTGCCCCTTGTTCTTCCATGAAATTACATCCAATTAATATAAGACTTAGTGTAAAACCAATATAATTAGAATAGGATATTTCATGTCTCCCTCCCAACCGATATAACTCCTTTTAAGTAAAGAGAGACACTGACCTAAAATATGCGTGTTTTCTCTCCGTCAATATGTTTCGGAATATCCGACAATTCAATTAATTCTTTCAAATGGATAGACTTTTTACTATTTGCTTCTATCGTTATCCTATATGGACCCGCTAAATTCATCAGTGACTCCATTCGTACTCCATCTTCCATGAAATAGGAATCCAGAAATTCCAATTCAAACGATACATCTTTACAATTTCGATTATGTAACACAAAATTACATTCCCCATTCAATAAGTCTTCGCTCACATACTCAAAATTGCAGTTGCCATTACCATCGTATGAAATGGCCGTAATGCCACTTGCTAACGTTTCTTGGTATATCGTAATTAGAATATTGGGTAAATTGCATATGCAAACACAATTATTATAATTGTCCGAAAGCGATATTTCTTCATACCAATGAAAAATAAAATCATGGCGATTATAAACAAAATGGATCCAATTATACCAAGAGGAATAAGTCCGTCTTGATTGTGGATTGGAAACGACATGAATGTGGAACGTGCTTCTAACATTACGTTATTAGGAAACGGGAAATATAAATGCATACATATACCTAAAATAACAACTGAACAAATGAGTGCCACTTTACTTCTTATCATCATATCCTCCTCTCTTTTTTTACTGCCCTTTTTAAACCAAGATAAAAAGTCCTTCTTTCATTATCGTTTCTTCAACTATTCTGACCGCTATTGAAAATGCAACTGCACATTCTAATGTAAACATTCCTATTAGTTTAACTTTCTTAGAAAAGCCATTCAAATAACACTGCTAAAAGGTATAGTGGTACTCCGACAATAAGCATTCCCGCTAAAAGATAACAGAGGCTTGTGATTAAAAACTTAAAAATATCATAGATTGCCCCAGCTAAGTCATCAACAAACTTTAACAATATAACCTCCTCCAATCCGCTTGAAATTGGACTCTGTCCTTAAATCTGTGCAATGGGAAGAGACTAACCTTCTTTTACAATCACTCGTTAGACAATGATCACCCACTTTTATGTAATATCTCCACTATGCATCGAAAACATAAAAAATCTTCCTCATCGGTTAAAGACCACCCATCAAAAAAAGAACTCGCATGAAATACATCTAAAATACCTTTATTTTACCAAATTCAAGGATGTACTGTTGAGAAATTTTGACTAAAGACAATGGAGAGTATGTAATATACTGGAATATAGAAAGAATGATATATTTAGAATAAAAAGATGGACTGGATTGAGACTCAATGAAGAAATTTTCTTTAAACGAAGCGATTTTGAAAAGAATGTGCCAGGTGAGGCTGCTTTTACAAATACAGACTTAGTAGAAAGGTTTAAGCAATCTACCTTTCATCATAAAGAATTTGAAACGTATATTCCTACGGCCATAAATAAAGCAATATGGTACGCAATTAAACGAAGTGGTAATTGGAATATGAAAAAAAGAGGGGCTTATCAAAAAAGAAATACTCCTTCTTCTAAGAAAGAAACAACTGTTCCAGCGTTTGAATCTGAAATTAATAATCCTATTTGCAATGAAGGGAATCCTCATTCTGTCTTTAAAAGAGAAGATTACATACAACATTTAAGCAAGAACTTATTTGGAGCATTAATGCTAAAAAAGGAAATCCCCGATGACTTTTTAAGAAAATATCATCTTAGTGCTAAAGGAATTGGAGATGACCTTTATTTTCTGACAGAAAGCTATTTTAGACAAAAAGGACTATTCAGAGGAAAACATAGCATGTCCGATTATATAACCCCTAACGCTAAGAAAGCCATTGAATCAGGTAATGTTTCAAAGAACCTGATTTATGAACACATGATACCGAAAAATCTTTAAATAAAGCAGATTTCGGAAATGACTTTAGTTGGAAAACTAACAGAGGAATTTATTTATGACCTTCTGATTAAGTATTACTTTGTTTGTACAGTTACAAAGCAAGAAGACAACCAAATTGCCATCTATTAAAATGTCTGATGATTGGGATGGGATAAATCCTTTTTACCGATATGAAAAGGCAGATATTCATTTTATGCCTAATAGAAAGGAAAATGCGGAGTGAATAACATGCGTTCTAAAATTGTACCGAAAGGAGCTGTTCCGACATTAGAATCAGATGGATGTATTACTTATGAAGAAGAGCTTCCATATCCAATTGTCCATTATCCTTCAAGGTTTGGTTCATTCTTTGGCTTTCAAGAAACTGAAAACGGTCCTGTATGCTATTGCTCATGCCAAAGAAAAGGTTTGGAAATATACCTTTCGAACGAAGAATTTAGTCAGTTTGGGGATATTTCTAAATCATTGCGTTTCAATATGGGAGAGGCTTTCATAAATACACTCCAATTCAAAGACAATTTATGCCATGTGTGTAATAAAGTCTGTCCAAACTATGGATATGGAAAAACACTAAACAGGACAAAATTCCATTCAATCTATGGACATTACATAAATGGATTAGCCTGTGGATATGGAATTGGTTCACGAGGGAGAATATATGCACCAGAACTTATTCCCTCTGATATAGTTCCTTACCTTATTACCCATTCATTTGATGATAAAAGGCTCGATGAAGAATCTTTAATAGATTTCTTACGTTATTGTGAAGATGTTATACGGATTCGGATGGGTTACTTTGCAATCGGTAAGAAGTGGACAACGGAAGTTAAACTTCTTGAAATCATAAGAAAACTTTATCCAAATTATACAAACCCTTGTCATTCCTGCCTTTCTTCCATTTTCCAATTTCTTTAGGCAAACATAAACTTACAATATTCCCCTGCTTTTTCCCCTGCCCTTTTTCGCTCTTTTTTTATGACTTTCTTTCTCTAAAACCCTTTATTTTCGGGGATTTCCCCTGCTTTTCTTCTGGTTTTATCAGGCTCATTTTCAGGTTTTTCCTCTGGATTTCTCAAACAAAATCGAGTAGGAGGCATGTCACCATGCCGTCCTCTCACACCACCGAACGTACGGTTCACGTATTCGGCGGTTCAACCTTTTAAGTATCTTTTCTC
>NZ_JAUSUC010000093.1 GCF_030813365.1 Oikeobacillus pervagus | reverse complement strand
TGACGGGATTATTCAATGGTTTACATCCAACCTAAACAATGGCTTATTAGAAGGTATTAATAGCGTGTTTCAGGCCGCAAAACGAAAGGCACGTGAGAGTGCCTTATTAGATATGAGGGGAGAAAAAAATAAATCTGTTCTTTTTTATATTGAGACTGGATTAGAATACCTTGGAGTTTCCAATAAACAGAATTGAAAAGTAAAGAAACAGGAAAAAGCATATTCATAAAATCTGTACTAAAGACAAGTAGGTGAAAAGTTGAATACAATAAAATTTCAATGTGTATTAGATACAACGACTCCTATTGAATCAAAATTACTGAAAAAAAGGAATGGTAAGCTATTAGTTGATATACAAGGTAGATTAGAAGTTTTGGTAAATGGGAAATGTTTTTTCTTGGAACCTTCGCTCGCTTTGCTCGAATTTGGAATAGCTTTAACAAAGTGGGATAGAGAAGGAGATTTTTATTACTATACAATTGAACATGATGAAAGAGAAGGCCCTATTTTAGCATTTAATAATAAAGCGGAGAAACACCTTTCTTTATTTTCAATTTGGCAACAGTATGAATCCGAGGAATTGCTATCATTGAACGATATTAGCGAGTCAGTTGATTCTTTCCTACTTGAATTAGATCAAGCATTGATGGGGAACTATGGAATTAAGATAAACGATTTTATAAAGAGAAGGCGGTTTTTTGAAAAATAGTATGGACTTAGTATCATCACTTAGAAATAAAAAAGTAAAGGTGACTGAAATACCCAAATGGGGGAGTTATTTGAGAAAGAATTGGGAAGACCATTTTACCAATCATCTTGGTGAAAATGAAAAGAAATCTATTTATCTCGATGACTTTCTATGGCATGTATTTAGTTATGAAAAAAGAGATTGTTTACAAGAAGAACAGGCGGATATTGCTTTCAATAGAGAATCAAAGAAATCCTGTTATGTTTTTTACCAACATTCCAATGAAGCGTTTATTCTTGAAAATGCTACAGCACTTAAAGCTGACGACTTTGTAAATGAACAGGATGTATATCGTGGATAAGGGATTTCGTTGGACTTATGTAAGAACACACGAAACAGGTTGGCTTGGGCCTTATTTTTGTCGAAAATAGTATGAAATAGAGGTGCTTATTATAGAGCTGTTAGAATTGTACTACAAGAAATATACAGATACGGTGCAAGCATCAGATTATATAGAGTGGGCAAATCAACAATTGTATATGGATATACTTGAAGTTAAGAAGTTAGCCAGTATGAGTATGAAAGAGTCATTAAATCTATTTGAAATCGAAGAGATGTTTGCCGATGCGATGAAAAGTATTCAACGTGATGCACCTACCAAAGAACAATGCTTGGACTATCATTTAAAATGTTTACATTCACAATTATTAATGCCAACTAAGAATGCGGTGTCAATTGTGAAAGAGATTTATGAATGTACAATCACACACGATTTATTCGAGGAACAGATGAATTGGCAGGAAATCAGTGATGCCATCGATGACTTTCAGTATGGAGATAACTATTATAGTTATACCATGGATAGGATCAATGAAATGATTGTTGCACATGCACGTAAGCTATGGCATACGAAACTAAGTAATATCACCTTTGAGGAAATGATTGGACAAAAGGTTACAGCCATTGAATCAGAGGTTCATTTCATTATTCAATTGGAAAAAGGGGCAATCATCATTGAATGTCCTTGGAGAATTCGGAATGCAAGTGAAATAGTGATGGGGGAAACGGATATTCGATCCAACCAAAGAGAATGGAATTCAGTCAGGGAGTTACTGATTGGTAAAAAAATTGAAGATGTTCAGTTATTAGAGCAATGCCCACTTCTGATTGTACAATTTGGCAATATCTTTTTAGATGTATTTCATGCGAGTTCTTTCTTTGATGGATGGACTCTAACAGATGAAGAAAATTTCTATATGTTTTCGATGCATGGTGGGAATATTGCATAGGTTAATACTTATGTCACGAATGTGGCAATCCTTTGGGAAGTAGGGCTTGCCTTTTCTCATAGAAGTATAGACACACAAGAGTTGAATAAATGCCATCCAATTACTGGATGATTAGATGAAATATACTTGACCTTGTTGCAGTGCTGAATTTATGTACTAACAACGAATGAACTGTTGTTGTGATAGCTGAGAAAGGTGGTTCCAAGCATGAATATGAAACCTAAAATAAAAAGAACAGACTTATTAAATCGAGATGATATTTGGAATGCTGTTAGTTCTGTGCTAATTGAATCTGCCTATCGAACAGAAAATAAAGTAGCTTATGAAGCATTTACTGTTCTTCAATACTATTCCGAAATGGAAAGTGGAGGTCATGAAAGTTTATTAAGGTGGAATTCAGAGCATATAGAGGAAGTAGGAATCACTCGTTATTTGGAAGAACTAATCGGTGTTCTTGAAAAAATAGATGCTCATGAGTATGCAATGATTGAGAAGAAGTTTGGGCAAGAGATGTGGAGAATGTACGTTGCTTTAGAAAATAACGAGATAGATGAAAATGAGTTTTATAGCGTTATCGATAAAGCGAACGAGGAATATTATAACCTCAATGAAAAATTGAGAGACTTGTTAGAATCGTATTTCATAATGATTCATACTGACTTAATTGAAGTAGTTGATTAAATTAATAAGCAATATTATTACTAAGAGGAGATGATTATTTTGGTTAGTTTATTGGATAATATATTCCAAGTATCAGCAATCATACTACTCCTATGTTCATTTTACTATTATAGACATTTTAAAAAAATTAAGAGAGAAAGAAAACTAACCTTTTCTGAACTTTCAATTTATATAATAACCCAAGTAGCAATTTATCTTTGTGCAGGTAGTTATCTACTTCTGTTTTTGGATAGGAATTTTGGATAGAAATTATTAAACAAACAGGTGCTTTCTCTTGGAAAAAAAAGGGTGCTAAAGCCTGAAATAACAAAGATTTAGTCCTTAAACCTTAACACTACTATGTCTAAAAATAATAGTACCGCTTCTTAAACAATAACAACGTTCCTTAAATAAAAAGAACGTTCCTAAACCGAAGGTTACCTGATCCAATTCAGGCAGACCTTCGGTCTTTTTATGCCCGAAAAAGCAAGAGGGAAAAAGGCGAGAAAAGCATGAGAAAGCAAGCAACTACAGGGTTTCACAACGAAAAAGAAGAAGAAAAAGCATGAGCAAAAGTGGGAAAGAAAGCGGGAGAAACCGCTCCTTAAACCTTAACCCTACTACCTGTTATTATTATGTCGGATTCAGTGAAAAATCGTTACACAAATGAGGAAAAGACGGGAAAAAGGCGGGAACGTTATTATTCTTTAAGAAAAAGAAGGAAAGGGTGAGAGAAAGGCGTGAGCCTTAGTGGGGAAAGGGTTTGAGGAGGATTGGGCGAGGAGTGGTTGGGGGAACGTTATTATTAATTGGGGACAATTGGAATGGATGAGTTTGCAAAACAAAACAAAGTCCGATACTGCACGAGTTCCATACAGTAAATACAGCAGTTACATGGGAGGAAGGTTATAA
>NZ_JAUSUC010000092.1 GCF_030813365.1 Oikeobacillus pervagus | reverse complement strand
GTCTTCGTCAAGAAAAACTGTCTATAGGCACTGGAGATGTCTCAATCTATGGAGTTGAAACAAAAACTCTTCGGGAGATTAATCAGCAAGCATTTACTGTGAAGGATGACCGTGTAAGGGGAGTTACTAAGGGTACGGGTAATACTGTTCATAGATCTGAAATTGACGAAGTAATTAAAAATAATTACGATAAAGACGGAAATTTGATTAATAGATCAATTGTTCCTAAGGGATATAATAGTGTTGAAGATTTCTTAAAACAAGTAGATGATACTACTATCAAAGAACTTGGGTATGATAGTGTTGAAGAGTTTAAAGAAGTGGTAGGTTATGTTGATGAATATTTGAATGCCTCACCTAAAAATAATATTTTAAATAAATCATTAGCGGGAGGTACACATGTGAAAGGTGTAGACTACGATGTACTAGGATTTCCTATTTTTAAAGGAGATGCCGTTAAATTTCAAACAAGGTTGGATAAAGGGATGTTTATAGCATCTGATGATAGACAGTTTAAGTTCTGTACAAAGGCTTTAAAAGAAGCAATAGAGAAGGGAGATATACCAAAGGAAATCTTTACAGAGAAACAGCTCAGGGATATTTATAATGAGGAAGCTAGAATAAAAGGATTGACTTGGCATCATCATCAAGTACCTGGTAAAATGCAGTTAGTAGTGTCTAAAACGCATAAAGTTAACCATTTAGGTGGAAATGCATTATGGGGGGATGGAATCAGATGAGTAAGGTACAATGGAGATCACCAGATGAACCTATTATACGAGAAGATGTAAAGAATGTTGAACAGGAATTGAACATTAATTTTCCTTTAGATTATATAGAATGTGTGATGAAGAATAATGGAGCGCATGTTAGTCCAGAGGTGTTTGAAGTTGAAGGGAAAAGAAAGGTTTTTGGAACGTTATTAAGTTACGATATGGATGATGACGAAAATATTATAGAAGTATTTGATGATTACAAGGATACACTACCGGCAGAATTAGTTCCTTTTGCTTTTGATCCAGCGGGAAATTTAATATGTTTTGACTATAAAAATGACAAAAATAACCCTGTTGTGGTATTTTGGGAACATGAAAATGCTGGTGAAAAAGAAATGTTGATGCAAGAAGAAGGATTAACAGAAGAACAAGTGGAAGAACGTGCAAGAGAGAATGTATTTTACATTGCAGATACATTTACTGATTTTTTAAGTAAATTACACGATTAAAAATATAATGATGAATGAAAAATAAAGTTTATGTGAAATGGATAGAAAAAATAATAGGGTGTTTGAAAATATATACTCTATGATGGTTGTACCATCATAGAGTACTATGTACAATGATAGAATAGAAAACGAAGTACGAGCTTAGGCATATGACATTTTACTGTGCGACGAATACAAAGACATGGAATGGACATAAAACTAACGAACTCGTACAAGCTCGTAATTTTTAATGTAGTAGTTGTCACGACATATAAAAGGTGTCATACTGTTGCCATAAAACTTACAAATTTAATGCTACTTAAAAACAGATGAACTTAAAGCACTTGATTGTCAACTAGAGGCAACAAGTGCTTTTTTGCGTTTTAGCGTAGAAATTTAAAAGAGCATTATAATTTTATAAGTGCATTAAGTGTTAAATTTTTATTGTTGTTTTATAGATTGTAATGGCTATGTACAGTGTACGACGATAGTAGAGGAAAAAATAAAGGGTTGTATTATTTTTTGAAGTCATCGTAAAGTACGTTTTAACGGATGAACGTTATGCATACGTTATCCGCAAAAAACGGATAAACGTTACATGGATTGTAATTGCTGTAACGGGAGAGGACTCAATATGGAAGAGAAAGTAGTTGGTTATGAACGAGTTTTGACAGAAGGACAAGTACGTGAAGGGTACAGCCTAACGTATCAAGTAGAATAAATTGAACGGTACTGTAACGAAAATGAACTACAACTGCTTCACATATACGAAGATAAAGGAATTAGCGGAGCGACAGTAGCTGAAGATGGATTAACAGTTTGCGAAAGTGCAAGTGAAGCATATGTTAGACCGAGAGAACTATTATCGAGGGGTATATACATACGGGCAAATACAAGCAAATGGGAAACATCCAGCAATTATTTTATAAATTCACTTAAAAAATTAGCTTATTTTACTATACATACTACTAAAGTGATGAAAAATGGATAGGCTTGCTTACCTAGGCGCATCGTAAGATGAACGATGATGCGAAAAAAACTTTAGAGTCACTACGACATCATATTGGGGAGATTCAAGTACCTGTCCGTCTTCGTCAAGAAAAACTGTCTATAGGCACTGGAGATGTCTCAATCTATGGAGTTGAAACAAAAACTCTTCGGGAGATTAATCAGCAAGCATTTTCTGTGAAGGATGACCGTGTAAGGGGAGTTACTAAGGGTACGGGTGAAGGTAGTAGGATTATTCCTGGTACTCCGGGTATTGTAACAGGAGGAAATTCTACTAAATTAGGAAAAAATATGATGACAGAAATGGGGCTTAAACGTTCAACTAAATGGAGTGGATATCAAGCACAGCATATTATTCCTTCTGAAATGGCAGATAATCCTGTAATTAAAAAGATAGGTATGAACTTTGATGACTCATCAAATGGTATTTTTCTAAGAGTACCAGATGATAATATAAGTACAATGGCTAGACACAGAGGATATCATTCTGTTTACAATGAAGTAGTTGCAAGAGCATTAAATAAAATGGATATTAACCAAAGTATTGATAGTTTACAAAAGCAGGTATATGATTTGCAAAAAAATTTAAGAAAATTACAGGGGAATGGTTTACCATTGTACCCAAGCCAAGGTGCAACAGTAGAACTTTGGGAAAGAAAGCTAAAACAATTGGAAATACAAAATAAGTAAATATCAGTAAGGTGGTAAGGTGTAATGGAAAATAAAGATATTAGTTTGCTTGAAGAATTACTTTATAATACAAATAAAGAGGATACAATTAGCCGAATAAAGAATATAGATAATCCAATACTCCTTCATTGTTTTGCAGCAAATTATAATTGGAATAGTGGATTTGATATACCAAATGCAATTCTTGAAAACAAAGATTGTGACTTAGGAACGGGATTACTAATGTTTCATTATGCAGACGGATATCGACTATTAGAAAGTCCGGAGGAAGTTTCGAATTCTCCATTACAGGAATGGAAGGTTTTTATATTAAAACTTCAAAATAAAATTATGAATTTGGAGTTTAAAACACAAAATATATCATTTAGCCCTGAATTAACAAAAATTCAAATATTCAAGTTGAAAAAAAGGAACCCAAGTATTTCAGATATTCTTATTAATGAGTCACCAGGAAATATAATTGATATTCCTAAAATATAAATAAACCTAGATTATTCACCGACAAATACAAAATTCCACTGAAATGCTGACTTACCGGCTTTTCAGTGGGATTCTCTTTTTCACTTATTAGATGATAAAAGAATCCATTTCTGCTAAGGTTATAACGACCAAGAAACAACCAAAAGAAAGGATTCTTATGATGACAACTTTAACGCAAAAACCTTTACATT
>NZ_JAUSUC010000091.1 GCF_030813365.1 Oikeobacillus pervagus | reverse complement strand
ATTACAGCAGTTGATCGAGCTTCTTCAAGACGCACTTAAGCAAACGAATAGGAAAATCAAAACATTAATTCAAAGTCAACTCGAACAGTGGATCGCTGGCCTTCCTAATTATATCAAGGCTTATTTGCCAATTTCATTCTGCGAAAGTTGAGTTGTTTATTATAGAATAATTTTCTTAGTAGTAGGTATATTCCTAAACTTACAATGATAATTACTAGGAGATAGCTTAAAGAAGCGTAGTTTATAGCATTATCTTTGATTATTCTAATAGAAAAAAAAGTTAATGGAACACCTAAGAGTCCTATTACAATTCGCGAAATCCATTTTATATTTTGAAGTTGATTTTCGTTCCCTTGAATAGTTTTAGAATTCAATAGTACAATACCAACAATTAAACTCATAACAAAAGGTAAAATTATTCCTAAGTTTAATTCTCCACGCAAAATCGGGATGGAAAGACCGCCTAAAGAACCAACAGTAAGCATTATTCCATAATTAAATAAAGTTTCCCCTTTGTTTACTAACAATTTGTTTTCTTCTTCTTCATTTATTATCGCTTTAGCAAGTTCTTCTGGGGAAAGGAATTCTTGCAGAGTATCTTTAGCTGCTTGGTTGATATTCATTCCTGCTTTTGTTTTTTCTTGTATTGTGTTGTATATATGATCTTTTATTTCAGAGATTTGGTGTTCGCGTTCTCTTTTAGGTAATAATTGAAGTTTTTTATTTAATTTATTTAGATAGTCTTCAATTAAGGAATGATTTAATTTATTAACCATTATGATGTCCTCCTGCCATGTTTTTAAGAGCACTGTACATACTTTTGTAATCTTCCCATCTTTTTTCTACTATTTCTTTTCCTTCCTGAGTAATTTGATAATACTTACGTTTGGGTCCTCCTTCTGAATCAGCCCAATAAAAAGTAATTAATCCTTGTTTAGTTAATCTTTTTAAAATAGGGTAAATTGCTCCACCTGCTAATTCAAACAAAGGAAGTGATTTCTTTAAACCTATTGTCAGTTCATATCCATACATTGGACGCTGACTAATTAATAATAAGATAGCTAATTCAAATACGCCTTTTCTTGATTGTATAATCCATTTATCCATATTAGTTTTATTCATCATACATTAACTATATATTAATGATACCTATATGTCAACAATACCTATATATCATTAATACCTACATGTTGATATTAAGTAATTAAAAAAAGAATCCAATCAAATTTAAAATGGTACCTGTAGGTTGGACACATGTAAAAAAGAGTGTTCAACCTGCAGGTATTTTTATATACTTGAATTTCAGAGTAGGGGGATTAGGGAATAACATGAGTAAAATAACTTTTTCAACTAAAGATATAAACATACTTCAAAAGAATCCAAATATACAGCGTGTCAGCGAAAGGTCTATTACCTATACAGACGATTTTAAAAATAGATTTATAGATGAATACCAAACCGGTAAATTTCCTCGCCAGATTTTCGAGGAGAATGGTTTTAATATGGAAATTATTGGCATAAAACGAATTGAACAGTCAGCTTACAGATGGAAAAAAGCCTATGAAAAAAATGGTTTAATTGGGCTTACGGATTCAAGGAAAATAGCTTCCGGTAGACCTTTAAAACGTGAACTCACACCGTCCGAAGTCATTGAAAGGCAACAGGCAAGAATCGAGCTGTTAGAGGGGCAAGTGGAATTATTAAAAAAGCTAGAAACGACAGAAAGGAGGCTGCTAAACATAAGCGAAAGTCTAAACCCGAATCTGGCGTATCAACTTATTCAAGAAACGATTGAGCAAAATAGTTTTAAAGGGATGACTAAGTATTTCTGTGACCTCTTAGATGTCTCTCGATCTGGATATTATAGCTATCTGAAGGCTTCCTCTGTCCGAGAAGCAAGAGAGAAATTAGATCTCGAAGCGAAGGAAATTATTTTGAAAGCCTTTAATCGGCGGGGGTATAAGAAGGGTTCACGCTCTATCAAAATGATATTGGAGAATGAGTTCGATGTTAACTTTAGCCGTAAAAAAATCCAAAGAATTATGAGGAAATATGGAATCGTCTGTCCTCACAGAAAGCCAAATCCATACAAAAAAATCGCCAAAGCAATGAAGGAGCATCAGGTTGTTCCGAACAAATTGAATAGGGAATTTAAGCAAGGAATCCCTGGGAAAGTGTTACTTACAGATATCACTTATTTGCCATATAACGGTAATAGTATGGCTTATTTGTCGACCGCAAAAGACGCATCCACGAATGAAATTTTAGCTTACCATGTGTCTGACCGAATTACGTTGGACATTGCAACGCAGACGATCCATAAATTGATGAACAACAAGAAAGTGAAGCTCCATGAAGATGCCTTTATCCACTCGGACCAGGGAAGTCATTACACAAGCCCTAGATTCCAGAAACTATTAAAGAATCATGGTCTAGGTCAGTCCATGTCACGAAGAGGCAACTGTTGGGATAATGCCCCTCAAGAATCATTCTTTGGCCACCTTAAGGATGAGGTTGATGATCGATCTGTAAAAACCTTGAGGGAATTGAAATCAAAAATAAATCATTACATGGTTTACTATAACAATTACCGCTATCAGTGGGGGTTAAAAAAGATGACCCCCATTCAATATAGGAATCATCTTTTAACTATTTAAACTCTTTTTTTATAATGTCCTTGACATAGGTACCAGTTTAATTTGATTGGATTCTTTTTTTAACTACATGCATATGCAAATGCAGCACCACAGGCTAGATCACAAACAGTACCACAAGCAGCAGCACCAGGTCCACAAGCTAATCCAACTACACCACAGTAAGTGATACATGCAAATACGCCTGATAAACCACATGCAAAGCTTTTTCCATTCCATTTAAAATCAGAAGCAGTGAAATCTCCTTCTGTATCTTTAACTTTTTCATAAGATACTAACTCATTAAATTTCTCTGGATTTTCATTTGTAATTGTACCTACAGTATATTTAATTAACTCTTTTTTATTAGGATCTACCCATGCGCTAACTAGTGCAATATCGCCGGCTTTATTTTTTAACAAAGTAGCATAAATAATAGCTTTTTCATAATCGTATCCACCTAAATGAGTGTTATTAAACGTTAAGAACATTTCAGCATCTTTATAATCTTTAAATCCTTTAGCTAACTGTTTATTTATCTCTTTATCCATTTTCTTTTGTTCTTTAATTAGTTTTTTAACTAACTTTTGATCATTTTTATTTGTATCTTCGATAGTTACACCTAATTCATTTAATTTTTCAAGCATTTCATCTTTTGAATATACATCTTTTAAACTGCAAGTTTTACAATCTGGTTGATTTAGTTGGGCATTGGCTTGATTTGGTAAAAACGTTCCAAGAGAAAATATTAGAGCCATTACCATTAATCCTAGATTATTCACCGACAAATACAAAATTCCACTGAAATGCTGACTTACCGGCTTCTCAGTGGGATTCTTTTTTTCACTTATTAGATGAAAAAAGAATCCTTTTCTGTTAAGGTTATTGCGACCAAACAAACACCAAAGAAAGGATTCTTATGATGACAACTTTAACGCAAAAACCTTTACATTTCAACCGTTCTATTAAATTATCCAACGATGGGGGAGCACTTTCTTC
>NZ_JAUSUC010000090.1 GCF_030813365.1 Oikeobacillus pervagus | reverse complement strand
TTTTAAAAAACATTGTCAAGCAACATATTTAATAGATATTAAATACAATACAGCCAACAATTAGCGCTTATTTTTCTGGTGCGAAAGTTGAGTAAACAATTAGACAACTATTAATTTTATTTAAGTGTTCTAACACATACCCACCAAGCTAATAAAACGAATTTTCAAAATAAAAAAACGTTATTCTTTTCGAATGTTTTATTGAAGGAATAACGTTTTTTTTACAATTTATTCTTTAAAAACAACCATTGTTTAAACAAAGGAAAAGCTATTTTCTCGGCTTGATCTACATCCTCAATCTCAAAATACTTCTCAAAAATAGCCCCTACTTGAATCAATCGTCGCGTACGCTCCTTCCTTTCCTTTTCCTTCATTCGGCTTTCCACCTGCTGCTTTCTCGCCTTTAATTGCTCCATTTTTTCTCTAATTCTAGTAAACGTTCCGTATCTGTTTTCCTCGCCATCTGTCCTCATACAAACTTCGTTTGTGTGCGGTTCCTTCGGAACGGAAAAGCCAATTCGCCGATGGCGAATTCAAAAACGCAAAACCCTGATTCAGCTTACAGCCGAATGAAAAAAAGAATCGACCCAATCGGCCGATTCTATCTCCATCTCCATCTCCATCTTCCCTTCGGTAACATGGAGAACATCTACTACCCAAAAGGAGGTGCTCAATCATGGCGATTTATCATTTTTCTGCACAGATGATTTCCAGAAGCAAAGGACAATCGGCAGTCGCTGCAGCTGCCTATCGTTCTGGTGAACGATTAAAAGATGAACGGACGGACGAAAGAAAATCCTATAAACGAGAAATGAAACCAGAAACCATGATTTTGGCACCTTCACATGCATCAGAATGGGTTCAAAATCGGAACCGTCTTTGGAATGAAGTCGAAGCATCTGAAACAAGAAAAAACTCACAAGTAGCAAGAGAAATCAATATCGCTTTGCCGAGAGAATTATCAAAACCAGAACAAATTGAACTCATTCGTGGCTATGTTCAAAAAGAATTTATCGAACAAGGCATGATTGCAGATGTAGCCATCCACCGAGATGACCAAGAAAATCCGCATGCTCATGTCATGTTAACCACTCCTGAAATTTCAGAAGAAGGCTTTACGGTTAAAAATCGTGATTGGAACAATGGCGTGAACAATGGGCTGAACATGCCAATAAAGCCTTAGAACGTGAAGGGATTCAAGACCGGATTTCTCATCTTTCCCATGAAGCCAGAGGACTAGAAGTACTTCCTACTATTCATCTTGGTCATGTGGCTCATGAAATGGAAAAGCGCGGTGTAGAGAGCAACCGAGGAACGATCAATCGTGATCGTGAAGAATATAATCGTGTTGTCGTGGATCTACAAACATACCGAGAAGAAAAAAGAGCCCTGGAACAAGAACTAGCTCGTCAACAAGAACAAAAACAACAAGTAGAACCCTTCAACACTCCTACAAAACGTGTTCCTGTACAAGAAGTTCCGAACATCTCACAAGTTGAATCTACTTTGCTAAACATGGAAAAACAGTTCAAACAACTTGAAGAAAAAGCAAAGCAAGTGAAAGATACCGATCAATAGATTCGCTGGAAAGAAGAAACCATTCAAGAAGCTGCCCATCACTATCGTGAGATTCAATTGTCCAAAGATCAGATCCAACAAGAACAGCAACGAATTGACTAAATTAATTGGAAAAACCCATTTAAATTTAACGAAAACCGACAAATGAAAAAACAAGCCGAACAAACCATTACAAGAGCTGAAGAAAGAATAGAACGTTATGAAAAAGAGCTAACCCCTTACAAAGAGAAACTTAAATTTGATACAGATAAAGAATTTAGAAGCATCCAACATCAACATCAAAGCCATTACTCAAAAAATCTAGACATACTTAGAAGCGAACGAGAGAAAATCCGTGATGAACGGGATAGCCTAAATAACGCCAGAATGGCCTTAAAAAACGCTGTTATAGAGAAGGTGGTATACCTTACCTATCGAGAACGCCCTGAAATGCGTTATATAAGCTGTGAGACAACTAAAATTATCCATAAACTGAGTGAATCTAATCAACATACATTCATACCAATTAAAACAATAGAAAAGAACATCACACATTGCCAATCAGAAATTCAAAGGCTGCATGGTGATCTAAAACGTATAGATCAGTATCGCTCCCGTTTACAGCGTGCTGAATGATATTTAAAAAAATATGAAGAAAACCATGCTTTTGTTGAAAAAACGGACCATAACCCTTATCTCAAAGCAAAAGTTTTACATTCTGATTCGACTAGACAAAAATATGAACAAATTGTTGTCCTTCGTGATCAATACTATGATGCTATGAAAAAAGAAGGCGTTTCTTCGTTTCTGGAAGAGCTCACTTTGAACAACAAGTAAATGCGTTACATCAAGCTGAAACACAAGTACCAAGAATTGAAACAAACATTCAATCCCACGAGAATAGATTGAGCGTATTAGAAGGCATTATAAACGGGATCGAACAAGCAAGCCGAGAATGGCAAAGAGAACAACAACAATTACAAAAACCAAAGAGAAGAAAACAGCAACAACCGGGAATGGACAGATAACAACGTCTTACAAACAAGGTTTTTGGCTGCCTTAAGTGCAGCCTTTTAGCCTTAAGGCTTATGTTTTTCAAACGTAAAAAAGTATAAAAATAGGGGTTGCTAAATAAAGAACGAATTGCTATTTGGGGTTTTGAGTATTGAAGTCATCATCAACATATTTATGAATGATAAAGTAGCTCAACTCTGTGAAAAGCAACCTGATTTTGAATCTTTTTTCTTGCCAAATCGTATACTTATGTAAAGAAAGCAATCAGAGGATGATTCAAATGATTGAATATGAAATGAAAGTATATGAAGACTTGCAAACTTGGAGAAAACAGCTGTTCAAGCGCTCTAGTCTCTTTAATCGTTTATCTAAAAAAGCCCAAACAAAAGTAAATGAGGTCATTCCGGAAAAGGTTCATAAAGTCATAACAGATAGTATGAAAAACATGGTGAAAGCCACGTTGATTGGCTCCAATATCACAACGAAGAAACGGCAATCTATTGGGATCAGTCTTTCAGAACGAGATGAACTCCTGAAAGAGAAACTAGCTACCTACCGAAAAACAGCCGTAATAGAAGGAGCAGGTACTGGCGCGGGTGGCCTTTTCCTTGGACTTGCAGATTTCCCCCTACTTCTATCCATCAAAATGAAATTTTTGTTTGAAGCAGCTGCGATATATGGCTATGATACAGATGAATATGAGGAACGCCTTTTTCTTCTTCATGTATTCCAATTAGCTTTTTCTAGTGATGAAAAAAGGAAAAAAACGTATGAGATCATTGAGAATTGGAATGAAGAGAAGGAGAAACTAATCGATATGGATTGGCGGGTATTTCAACAGGAATATCGCGATTATATTGATTTAATCAAAATGTTGCAGCTTGTTCCGGGACTTGGAGCCATTGTCGGAGCATATGCGAATCATAATCTTCTAGAAACTCTAGGGGAGACAGCGATGAATGCCTATCGATTGCGGATATTAACAACCAAGCCTAATGAAATGTAATCGAGTAGTGAAACGTATAGCAGTTGTATTTTTTCAATAAGAAACCCTCACACATTCTCGAAAGGGGAGAGGTGAGGGGGTTAAAATTTAAAGCATTTCCTTATGGAGTTTTTAGTTATTGCATATTTCCCGACGATATTTGTTTATTTCCTGCTATTATTTGCATCCCAGATAGTCAAGTCCTTAATATTGTGTAAAATGATAATTACAATGTTTAATGCCTATTTCGGATTATAGTAATATGATTTAATTTGATTGGAAGGGGT
>NZ_JAUSUC010000089.1 GCF_030813365.1 Oikeobacillus pervagus | reverse complement strand
AAAACATTCTCAAACGGGCAGTACAACACTTACAAACGTGTCGTAAGACACGCTAGGCTAGGAACTAGCCTTCGTGGAGAGTGCGGCACTAGTCGGCTCAATGAAGCGAGAAGCTCTCCAATTTATTGGAGAAAGGTTCACGAGAGGTCATTTTTGTGAAATTTTTAAAACCATCACGAAAGGAGTGGTGCCTGTAATATGTATATGAATGGGTGCGATGGAAACATAAAAAACCGAATGAATGTTCGATTTTTTACTTGTAAATATCTAATTAAACGTTTATATTTAAGATATGCTTTAAAGACGAGACTAGTCTGTTTAGCGTAGTTAATAGATTGATATTAAAGGAGGAACATAAATGAGTGATCGCCAAGCAGCTTTGGAAATGGCTTTAAAACAAATAGAAAAGCAATTCGGTAAAGGCTCTATTATGAAACTGGGGGAGCAGACGGATCGTAAAATTTCTACAGTTCCCAGTGGTTCATTAGCGTTGGATGCGGCATTAGGTGTAGGTGGATACCCACGTGGTCGTATCATCGAAATATATGGACCAGAAAGCTCAGGTAAAACGACTGTTGCCCTACACGCAATAGCTGAAGTACAAGCCCAAGGAGGACAAGCCGCTTTTATTGACGCAGAGCATGGTATGACTTGTTGCTAGACTAAGCATAGTGGAAACATTATGTGAAAATCTAGCGGGACATCACAAATGTTGTCCTAACTGCATTTCTGAAATGACTGGGGAAGTACCAGTCCTGTGACAAGGTTGGGTCACACGCTCTAATACCCCGACGTGCGGTAATATTTCACTGTATTGCGGTGCGAAGTTCGGAGAGGGCGGCGAAAATCAGACCTGAGAAGTGGTTAGAGAAATAGCCGGGAGTCCTAAAAGTTCCTATGACTAAAGAGTGCTAATGCACTGGAATGAATCCTCGGAAGTACGGCTCGTAAAGCGTGGTGAGTTCGAATAATGAAGGCTCACGCCTCCTAAAGAGAGGTTCAGTCTCGGTTAATGTATTCGTGTTTGCATTAACGGAATTAAACCAATATAGGTTTTATGTCTTGCGTCCACCAACCACGGACAAAAAGATGGCTGACGGGTTAGAGAGGAAGTCTAAGGGAACGATGTTAAGGATAAGAAATGTGGTACAAGTGAACCCCATCAGAACATGCTAAAGATGGTGAAATCTGATGGTTCTAAACAGTAGGAAATGACTGTTGAAGATGGGGGGCAGCAGCCCGTAGTAGTGTTGAGGGGTAGCCGTTAGTCACTACGTACAGTAATGTACGAAGGAGGGAAAAACTACTCGGAGCGAAGGGGCATAGTCGGAACAGACAAATTGATTCTTACTCAAGACAATTTATCACAATTACAACACTAAACTCGCATTCAGGAAGCCGTGAGGAAATTATTTTGGTAATGATTTCTTAAATCCTTACTCAATGCATACCCACCATGTAGATAATAAATTGCCGCTATACCAAATCAACAAAGTCTCTAACCTTGCTAGTCTATGTATTAAGTGTCATTCACTTGTACATTCAAAGGTTGTAAACAACGAAGAGACTAAACACTTCAACTCTGCAAACTTGAAGAAATTAGACAAATATAGAGGAGTTATACATGGAGAGGAAGTTTAGTCGTTTGTAATTGAAATGTTCCGATGGAACGCCGTATGCGAGGAAACTTGCACGTACGGTGTGAAGCGGGGGAAAAACGCTCCTAACGGTGTGGAAATTCGTGCATAACGTACGAATGCATGAACACAGACGAGGATGACGTTTACCTATCGCTATCCCTGGATCCTGTTTATGCTCAGAAATTAGGAGTTAATATTGATGAATTATTGCTTTCACAGCCGGATACTGGAGAACAGGGCCTTGAAATCGCCGAGGCGTTAGTTCGAAGCGGTGCCGTGGATATTATCGTAATTGATTCGGTCGCTGCTTTAGTTCCTAAGGCTGAAATTGAAGGGGAAATGGGAGACGCACATGTAGGATTACAGGCGCGCCTTAGTGTGACACGTTGCTAACTGAAAAGGTTAGCCACTAATAAGTTATGAATTTGAAACTACGAATCAGTATGATTCCATAATTCTTAGGTGGTTATATAATTCTAACTGTTAGGAGAACTGATATTCCGAGAGATGGAATGACGGGGTAACGCCCTAAAACGTCTCCCCTAATACTACGGTGTGCATGATTATAGGTAAGAATAATCATGTGCAAAGCCCGTTGAAGTCGACTGAAGGTTGTCGAAGTGGCTCATAAATGCTAACCGAAAGCTATCCAGAGGTGGATGGTACAACTGATAGGTCGGGGGTCTATAAAACACCTATGGTGAGAATGTTCCTTAGCTTACTGGAACTGACGAACTACCGAATGTACGAGCCTAAAGGCTGAACAGTAGAAATGCTGTTATCATCAATTAGATGATGTTCGTGGGGTTGAGTAAAACTTTAGACTATGAAAAACCCTATAATGTTACAGGCATTATCAAGCGAACAGGCTTAAAGGTAGCACCTAAGGGTGTATGTGTGAGATAGGAATATTGGAACGTGGAAAGCAACGAACATGGAGAGACTTACTATCAATGAAGTGTTGGTATGGAAAGGATTTTTTATCTATAACATACCTTAATCGTTGTGAGAGTAGTGGCACAGTACCTTTGAAACCCTGATAATAAGGGGTGGAGGGATAGCCACAAGTCAATGAACTTATATTAGAAGAAATTAATGTATGATTGAAGGTTCGAGTAGAAACAAAAGAGGTGAACCTATAAATTGGGGAAACCGACTTCACTACCAGAGAAAAGGTTGCGGTTAGATATTAGCCCAGAAAAGTCAAAGATAGTATACATGAAAACTAATTATACAGAATTCTTGGGTTTTAAAATCAAAACAGTCCTCAAGAAGGGAAAATGGGTAGTTAAATCTTATATGTGTGATAAAGCTAAACAATTGGTGGTGTAAAAACCAAACCACCAATGAACTTTAATCAAAATACTTGAGATTATACAATTGAGGGTAGAAAGCTAATCCATGATAATTTAGTATCAGCAGAGATGAGAATTGTGGAATATTTATTTAGAAACCCCAATCCAAAAGAGACTGTGCAATTAATAAATCAATACCGACAAATGGTAGGAAATACATTGATTACTTCTAAATATAAGTCATGATGGAACGCCGTATGATGGGAAACTGTCACGTACGGTGTGGAGTGGGGGAAAAGATGGAGATAGCATCAAAATCTTACCTATCACTATTGTCTCAAGCCCTTAGAAAACTTTCAGGTGCGATTAATAAATCTAAAACAATCGCGATCTTTATCAATCAAATTCGCGAGAAAGTCGGCGTGATGTTTGGTAATCCCGAGACGACTCCAGGTGGTCGTGCGTTGAAGTTTTATTCCTCTGTTCGCTTAGAAGTTCGCCGTGCAGAAACATTGAAACAAGGAAATGAAATGGTTGGGAATAAAACGAGAATAAAAGTGGTCAAAAATAAAGTGGCCCCTCCATTCCGGACTGCTGAAGTCGATATTATGTACGGGGAAGGGATATCTAAAGAAGGCGAAGTGATTGATTTAGGAGCTGATTTAGATATTGTTCAAAAGAGTGGTTCATGGTATTCATACAATGAAGAGAGATTAGGCCAAGGACGTGAAAATGCAAAACAGTTTTTAAAAGAAAATCCAGAGATACGTAGCGAAATTATGGTGAAAATTCGTGAACACTATGGATTGGATGGAGAAAAAGATGAAATGGATCCAAAGCAACAAGAAGAATTTGATTTGAATGAATAAACTGCCAAAAGAACTGACGAGGATGTCAGTTCTTTTTCACAAATTTTAAAGACGGTGAAATATTAGAATAAATATGATCTGTGTTAGTTTCCAGATATTATAACCTGAATTATTCACCGCAATCTAAAACTTTGAGAATTTAATGAAATTTATAACGCTAAGGGAAATTGAGATCGAAAAAATAGCCTAGTTAGA
>NZ_JAUSUC010000088.1 GCF_030813365.1 Oikeobacillus pervagus | reverse complement strand
AAATTATTGAACCGCCGTATACGGAACCGTACGTACGGTGGTGTGAGAGGGTCGAACGAATCAAAATTCCGATTCGTTCACTCTACTCGATTGTTTTAAAAAGTCAATCCTTCGTCCTTCACTCTCCCTTTTGATTTTAAAACAATAACAGCCAGAATATGTTGAAGGAACAGGATGTATTCAATTAGTATGAGCAATAAAACAATGTATTCCGCCCCAATATATCGGTTTAAAAGGTGAAAAGCGGTCGGGGAAAAATGAAGGGTAAAGGTTAAAAACATGGCCAAAGTGAAGTTTCTCGCCCACTGGGTTCTACTATAGCTAAATACCCCGTCGCGCCATCCGTATCTTTTTACCCGCTGAACCATTCTAATATACTCAATTCCTTCAATGGCTAAAACTAAAATTAAAGCAGTCCACCAAATCCCATTGATAAAGGAATTCGGAGTCGCATGTGTCATAATACTAGCGTAACCTGTAATCGAAAGGGCCCCATGAATAATGCAATTCATGTTCATCCAATTGTCGGCTAAATTATGAATTTGCTTCGTTAAAATAGATCGGGTCATAAACAAAAGGCTTAAGAGATAAAAACTGAAACCGAAGTAGATGAGGAAAGTGAAGATCCCTCCTGGTATCCAATCTCCAAATAAAGTTTCCCCCGAAAGGACAATGGATTGAGTCGACACACAAGATAATAATAAAATCCCATTTGTATGTTGTCGATACTCTTTCACTTTAGATAAAACGAAAAAATTCCTCACAACGAGCAGGATATAGAGTAGCCATAGCACCACATTCCCGATAAAAAAGAATTTCGCAATGGATGTAAGGGAAGGGAAGACATGAACAACGATTAGAATTCCAACAGAAATCCCTGCCACCCATGTTCCATTCGCAAAACTAGTAAGTGGATGCTGTAAATGAAGACGATAGAAACGTCTGTAAAAGGCATCCTTCGTATATTGGAAAATTAGAAAAAGTATTATGGTAATCAAGGCCGTTGTGATCCATTTAATTATGGATTCAGGAATAAAATCGGAAATAGGCAAGCTAATTGTAATTCCCGTTGCCATAATAATGGCCCCATATGAATTTTTTATATGTGAATAACCCATTTTCTTTAATAAGAGTATCATCATAGCAAATAGACAGACTCCAACGAAAAAATACAAAATGATCCCCCACGTTTCTAATTAAACCGAATCACTACCTTTGATTATAATATATACACCATTTAAACAGTAGAAATATATTGGGTTAAAAAATTCATACAATCTGTTGACTCTCACGTAACGTAATACTTTATAGTAACAATTGAAGGGGGCCATTAAGAGTGACAATGAAAGTGAAAGAGGTAGCAGATCTAGTCGGAATTAGTGTGCGCACATTACATCATTATGATGAAATCGGGCTATTGACCCCAGAGGAAACAACGGAATCTGGATATCGTTTATATTCTGAAGGCAATATTGAGACTTTGCAGCAAATCTTATTTTTTAAAGAACTGGGCTTCCCTTTAAAACAAATTAAAGAAATCATAAATAGTCCTTCTTTTGATCGAAATGAGGCATTACAAATGCATCGAAAAATGTTGCTAGAAAAACGTAAACGATTAGATCAGATGATTCAGACTGTAGAGAAAACGATTCAACATATGAAAGGGGAAATTCAAATGACTAACAAGGAAAAATTCGAAGGGTTTGATTTTAGCCATAATCCGTATGAACAAGAAGCACGTGAACGTTGGGGAAATCAAGCAGTTGAGAAAGCTAATAAAAAGCTTGCCGATATGTCGAAGGAAGAACGAAGCAACTTCGAGGAAACTTTTAATTCTATTTACAGAAAACTAGCAGAGATCCGCCACATGGCTCCCGAATCGAAAGAAGCACAAGTGGGCATCCAAGAATGGTATGAATTTCTAAACAAAATGGGCCATTACTCACTCGATGCATTCAAAGGCCTTGGCCAAATGTATGTAGACGATGAGCGATTTACGAAAAATATTGATCAATTTGGGGAAGGTCTAGCACAATTTATGTGCAAAGCCATGGCTGTTTTTGCAGAGAAAAATAAAGCATAGTGATAATAGAGCACAAGGAAGCGACTACCTTGTGCTTTTTTCAAGAGCAAAAATAGGAAGTGTATGGGATCAAGGTTGAAGCAGATAGCCAATGGCACAAAAATGCGGGAGAGTATAGGAAACAAAGGGGGAACCCAATAGCTGAAAGGTGCAAATAAATGCGGGAAATATGCAAATATGTTGGGAAATGTTCAAAAAACGGGAGAACCAGCGCAAATCCGCTTAGAAGTGGCGCAAAAGCTCTTAGGAAATAGTCAAATCCAAGTGGGAAATATGCAAAAGTAGAAAAGCAAGGAAGTAGAGGAAACAAGGGGAGAAGCAGATAGCCAATGGCACAAAAATGCGGGAGAGTATAGGAAACAAAGGTGGAATCCAATAGCTGAAAGGTGCAAATAAATGCGGGAAATATGCAAATATGTTGGGAAATGTTCAAAAACCGGGAGAACCAGCGCAAATCCGCTTAGAAGTGGCGCAAAAGCTCTTAGGAAATAGTCAAATCCAAGTGGGAAATATGCAAATCCCGAGGGAACTTCATAATCTTGGCGATTCAGGTATATCGGATACCAATCTGGACAAATATTCCTATACTAAAAAAGTATAATATTCATCTATATTCAAGATTGCATATAAAAATGAAAAAAGGTAACATGTAAAATACAATGAAATTCCTATTTTTTAGTTATGAATCCTAATAAATCCGGTTTAAAAGGGTAATCATTTATACAGGAGGCAATTTGAATGGAAAACAAGATTAGAGTAGGAATCGTCGGTTACGGTAATTTAGGAAGAGGAGTAGAATCGGCGATAAAACAAAATGATGATATGAGCTTAGTCGCTATTTTTTCCCGGAGAGATCCTGCGAGTGTTGCAGTGAATGATCCTGAAGTCAAGGTTTTACATATTTCGGCAGCGGAAGAGTATGTCAATGAGATTGACGTGATGATTTTATGCGGGGGCTCTGCTACAGATCTTCCTGAACAAGGCCCATTATTTGCTAAGCTGTTTAATACGATTGATAGTTTTGATACACATGCTAAAATCACTGAGTACTTTGAAACAGTTGACCAATCTGCGACTGCAGGAGGGAAAACAAGCATTATTTCTGTTGGATGGGACCCAGGTTTGTTCTCTATTAATAGATTGATGGGGGAAGCGATTTTACCAGAAGGCGGAACATATACGTTCTGGGGAAAAGGCTTAAGCCAAGGGCATTCTGACGCTATCCGTAGAATTAAAGGAGTAAAAGGCGGGGTTCAATATACAATTCCTGTTGAAGAAGCGATTGAACGAGTAAGAAATGGCGAGAATCCAGAACTATCAACGAAGGAAAAACATTCTCGTGAATGCTTCGTTGTCGCTGAAGAAGGAGCAGACCTTGCTAAAATTGAACAAGAAATTAAAACGATGCCAAACTATTTTGCCGATTATGATACAACTGTTCATTTTATTTCGGAAGAAGAACTGGCTAAAAATCACTCCAAAATGCCACACGGAGGATTTGTAATTCGAAGTGGCAAAACAGGTGTGGATAATAATCAAATCATAGAATTTTCGTTAAAACTTGATAGTAACCCAGAATTCACCTCAAGCGTACTCGTAGCTTATGCGCGCGCAGCTGTGCGAATGAATAAAGAAGGACAAGCAGGTGCAAAATCTGTTTTTGATGTACCACCAGCTTATTTATCAAAAAAATCAGCAGCCCAGTTACGTAAAGAATTATTATAAAAGTCCATCGTAAAGTAAGTGCCAGAATTTGTGCAAATATACCTGGGAAATATGCATAAATCCCGGGAAATGTGCAAATCACCAGAGAATCAGTGCAAATCCACGGGGAACCAGTGCAAATATCCTTGGGAAATGTTCATAAACCCCGGGAAATGAGTCAAGTCCTTAATATTGTGTAAAATGATAATTACAATGTTTAATGCCTATTTCGGATTATAGTAATATGATTTAATTTGATTGGAAGGGGTAC
>NZ_JAUSUC010000087.1 GCF_030813365.1 Oikeobacillus pervagus | reverse complement strand
CACGCACTACCTTCCAGCAAAGTGATCAGATTTTGAACGCTATAAACAAGTTTGTGTTCCTTTAAAAATTTGTTCAGTTTAGTGTTGACATACCACTCACTTTTATGCCTATATTGTCTTATTACGATGAAGTTGAACTTGAATATTTAGGTTTAAGTTACTTCTTGGAGGATGAATAAGCCCTCAAATTAAGGGCTTAAATTATGTCTTTCTTTTAAAAGGAAGCATGAACCATTACTCATGAATTTTCATTTCGATTATTCATCGCCATCTCGGTATGGATTTTCGTCAAAATTATATGTTTCATCCCCATCTTGATATGGATTTAGATTTTTTTCAAATTCTTCGTCAATTTCATATGGTGTCCATCTCATAACAACCACCTCCTTAACAATCAAATAAAAGTAATACCTTGTTAAGCTCCATAGTCGTAATTAAATTATCCTCTTTGCATATAACAAAAGAAGTCTTGTAGAAAGGAGCTTAGCATGAATAACGATGAAACAATCCAATAAAACCAGTAATAAACCCTCATACGGAAAAATCTTTGAAAAAGAATTCTTTAATAGCTTAGACAACATATTCGTTCAGAGGATAAAAGACGATACTTTACGCTTTAAGAATGTAAAGAACGCATGCGATTTTATTATTTTCAGACAACCTTACCTTTATCTCTTCGAACTTAAAACCACAAAACTAAGATCTTTACCATTCAGCAATATAAGCCAATTTCAAATCGATTCCCTTTACCATTACAGCAAGCAAGAGGGCATTGTAGCAGGTTTTGTCATCAACTTTCGCTCGCACAATTACCAAACCTATTTCTTGCCTGCTGATAAAGCATATGCCTATTACTACCAGGCTGAACGCAAAAGTTTCCCTTTAGAGTGGGTGCAAGAAAAAGGGATTGCCTTACCTGCAACGTTAATCCGCACCCGCTACCGCTTTGATATCAGCCCAATATTTTCACATAAGTCATCTATGTCGTAATCCCTGAAAGTTACACCAGAAGCGATTCTTTGTTTTTGTACTTCTGGTAGTAACAATACATATTCTTTTCTTTACACTAATCACTGCTAACATTACATATTTCTTTGAAATTACACCTACTGCATATGCTTTGATTAGCTGTCTTAGTAAAGCAGGAATCATCAAGGGGAATATTTTTTTCAGCATCTTCAAGAAAACTCTGCATATATTCGATGCTTGTATTTATCAATTCTTTCATATTGTTAATATCTAATTGATTAACCTTATATGCTTTAGATTCATTGTTTAATAGATACTCATTTCGTATTCCAATTCTTGAAAGATCACTAATGTTATAAGCCTTCGAAATAAAGTGAGAATATAATGCCAGTTGATATCTGTCATCCTTATTAGATTTCCCTGTTTTCCAATCTACAATGGTTCGGTTATTATTTGAATCCGTATAATGAAGGTCTAATCGCACCCAAATCTTCACCCCATCCCGATTCATATATCTGTATTTC
This sequence comes from Oikeobacillus pervagus, assembly GCF_030813365.1. Taxonomy (NCBI): domain Bacteria; kingdom Bacillati; phylum Bacillota; class Bacilli; order Caryophanales; family Bacillaceae; genus Oikeobacillus; species Oikeobacillus pervagus. Next base: position 2,615 of record NZ_JAUSUC010000087.1, on the reverse strand, counting down.
TCTGAATCGGGTTGATTTTTAACTTTCTTTTTAACCATGTTTTGGAATGTCTCATTCTCGAATAGATTATGTACAATAGTGTTCAATCTTTCTTTCATATCAGCCATTTTCTCGTTTGGTATATCATTCTCGTAGTAGACTTCATGTAGCATCTGAACCTTACTTGGTTTTTCATACCAGTCATTGTACTGATGAAACGAACTATTTATTGTTTTTTCAATGTCCTTCCAGATAGTATTGAACATGACCTTTGGATTCATTAAATCCTTATGAAAATTACTGTGTATTAATGTCTCTATATACTCATGGACTTTACTGCCAAGTATCATTTCAAGATTAGTAATTTTTTTCAATCTATAGATATGCTTTTTGATAGCATCTGCGTTATGTAACCATCCATTGTGAAATCCATAATATGAAAGATAATATTTTTTCAGGCAATCCATCATGGTTTTATGTCTACTGAAAGACCAACTAAATTCTGGATATTCCTTTATGATCATAATTTCATTTCCCCTTATCTTAGTTTCCGTAGCAACTCCCTGGCCGCATTATGAGCTAACTTCATAAAAGGGTTATATAGATTCTCGCTAACTGTCAAATACTTAATATGTATTGAGAAATGCTTATTATCGCTTTCCTTTTTTACCTGAATCTATATAGAACTTAAAACAACCAGTTTTTTAGGTAATATCCAATCATAAGCCCAATCATTAGCATGGTTATTTTTCCAGTAGTATTTATTACCAAGTTCTCTACGGCATCCCTTGATAAAAACTTTTCGATTAAGGACTTCATTTTTATCACCTCCCAGGTATTCGATGTAATACTGTTATCTTTGTAACTGTATTAGAAAAAATAAAAAACCGCCCATAATGAGCGGTTGCAAAATTTTTGTATGGAATTGTTGATTCGATCTAATAAAATCGCCATCAAAATCATCCTATATCGTTTAATTTGTAATCTTACTATTTATCGTAAATTACGATTCATTTTAAGTCAATTCTCAATTGCACCTATTTTACTGGTTTAAAGAGGTGTTGTACCATTTCAGCAAGTTCATTCATGGATATCAGCAGTACCTCTTTTTGAATTTCGTTCACCATCATCGCTAACGTTAATGCTTGGCCCTCTGAAAGATTGTCGATTTTTTCAAGTAATCCATCCATATCAACATCAAATGCTACGTCTGCATCTTTTTCTGTACACGCATCTTGCATTTTAGAATATACAGTCGGTTGATACTTCTCTACTTCCTCTTCCCTATTTAACAACAATACCGATACGATAAATTTAGCTTCATTGATAGTGAAAATGCTTTGTACTTCACTCTTTGTGACTTGGTATAGCTTATAAAACATAATGGTAATTTTTTGTAACTTCTCAGATAAATTAGTATCATAATCGAAATTTATTGGAAAATTACGCAAGGCATAATAGAAAGAATCATTTTTGTCTAAATCAATACATATATCCATTTCAAATCCCTCCCTTTCCTGTTTGATATTATTTTGCGGAAAAAGAGGAAGTATATTCTCTCCAAATTCAGGTACTATATTCATGGAAAATGTAAATTATTTTTTACAATTTTCATCATCCACTGATATCATCTTTGTCTGCCCTAAAGATGTCCTATAATTGTCTTGTTACTGACCTTAATTATTCAGAGGCTTAGATATATAATGAAATCAACTAAAAGGACAAGGAGATGGTGAACAATGCATATCGGTTTAAAAATCAAAGAACTGAGGAATTTAAAGCTCTGGACACAAGCCCAATTAGCAGAAATAGCAGGCGTAAGCGAAAGGACTGTCCGAAGATTAGAGGCTACTGGAAAAGCAGAAAATGCGACCTTGCTTTCAATTTTAGAGGCTTTAGACACAAATCCGAAAGAACTTGAAAATATGTTTAATGAGGATGACACCATTAAGGAAGAGAGCAAAGAAAAGTTTGCTGATATTGGTTTCCTTCATAGAATTGAAAGTGGTAGAGAACTTGTTAGGATTATCAGCTCTGCTCATCAATATGGTTATGACTATCACGATTGCAAAACTGAGGAACAAATTGAAAATGCCCAAGTATTTTTATCAGTAGTAGCTGATCTATTAGATATTTGGGACATGATTGAAATTGGACAAAGATTCAATTATGAAAATGATTTGACAAAACAAATAAAGGAATTAGAGGAACTTGGCTTGTGGGTTTTTGGTGATCGCCAGGTTAATGAGAAAAACAATTGGGTTACTGCAATTATTGAAATTTACTCGAAAGATAACCCAATGATACAGAAAGTAAAATTGGATAAAGACATGGTACAAAAAAATAAATAATACAGCTTCAATCCTAAACAAAAATAAGTCACCCTTGAATGATTAGCGTCAATCGGGGGATTTTTTTTCCTTCGGTACTGTTATATCTTCAAGGGAAGATATTCTTAGCATAACAGACAATTTGTGTACCTTCATTATTCAAAATACAAAGGTGGGGTTTTCATTTTCCCTTAACCCTTAACCTCTACTATGTCCCCAATTAATAATAACGTTCCCCCAACCACTCCTCGCCCAATCCTCCTCAAACCCTTTCCCCACTAAGGCTCACGCCTTTCTCTCACCCTT
>NZ_JAUSUC010000086.1 GCF_030813365.1 Oikeobacillus pervagus | reverse complement strand
AAATTATTGAACCGCCGTATACGGAACCGTACGTACGGTGGTGTGAGAGGGTCGAACGAATCAAAATTCCGATTCGTTCACTCTACTCGATTAATCGCAAGCCGTTTAAAATGACTAAAATCGTACTTCCTTCATGGCCAATGACGCCAAGTGGTAAATCCACCACTTGTAAAAAGTTTGATGCAATTAAAAGCATAATGACAGAAATCGATAAAATGATATTTTGTGTGACGATTCGTTTCATTTTTTTTGAAAGACGAATGGCATCAACAATACGTGGTAAATCATTTTTCATTAGGACGATATCGGCTGTTTCTAAGGCAACGTCTGATCCTTCACCCATCGCAATTCCTACGCTCGCTGTCGCTAGAGCAGGGGCATCATTAATCCCATCGCCGACCATCGCAACGGTGTCGTATTTTTCAAGCAATGTTTTGAGATGTGTTACCTTATGTTCAGGGAGACATTCTGCCATATAATGATCTAAATGTGCTTCAGCTGCAATGGCTTTCGCTGTTTTTTCACTATCACCTGTTAGCATGATTGTATAAATTCCCTGTTCATGTAGTAGTTGTAAGGCTTTCTTCGTTTCTTCACGAATGACATCCTTTAAAGCAATAACAGCAGCGACTCCTTGTGAATCTTGAACAAAAACGGTTGTTTTTCCTTGGGATGCAAGTTCTTTTGCTCTTCCATTCGCGAATGAAAGAGCGGCTTCTTTTCCAACAAAATCAGCCTTGCCTATTTTCCATTTAGCCCCATTGAAAGATGCTTCTACTCCCCAGCCAGCAACATCTTGCAAATGATCCGGTGAAAGAATCGTCGTACCTTTTCCTTTTGCATATTTGACTATGGCTTGGGCTAATGGGTGGTTCGACTGATTCTCAATGGAAGCGGCAATTTGTAATAATTGATCCATCGATAAATCTTCACGGACAATCACATCTGTTACTTCGGGTTTCCCTCTTGTTAATGTTCCTGTTTTATCAAAGGCAATCGCCTTTAGATTACTTAAGTTTTCTAGATGAGCTCCCCCTTTAAAAAGGATCCCATGCTTAGCCCCGTTCGAGATAGCAGAAAGTGTAGCAGGCATGATCGATGCAACGAGAGCACAAGGTGAAGCAACAACTAATAGAACCATTGCTCGGTAAAATGTTTCTGTCCAACTCCAGCCTAAAGCAAAATGTGGAACAAACATCATGAGACCGACGATAAACAGAACAATTTTGACATAAGTTCCTTCAAATCGTTCAATGAATTGCTGGGAAGGCGATTTTTCACTTTGGGCAGATTGTACAAGTTCAATAATCTTTTGGAATAATGTTTCATTTGCCGGCTTTGTAATTTCTACTGTTATCGATCCGGTAATATTGACCGTTCCTGCGAAGACATCGGAATCTATTTTTTTAGAAACAGGGATTGGTTCCCCTGTGATAGCCGACTCGTCAATGGTTGAATGTCCTTTTTTAATTTTTCCATCAGAAGGGACACGCTCCCCTGGTTTGACTAAAATATCATCCCCTATTTGCAAATCAGAAACATGGACAATTTCCTCAATCCCATTGCGGATACGAAGAGCTACTTCGGGTTGAATTTCCATCAGAGAGGAAATTTCCTTTTGGCTCTTATTCATCGTATACGTTTCAAGTGCTCCACTGACAGCAAAGATGAAAATCAAGATGGCCCCTTCCGTCCAATACCCGATAATGGCAGAACCGATAGCTGCAAAAATCATGAGCATTTCCACATTTAGTTCTTTGTTTGCAATCGTTTCTTCAATCCCTTCTTTTGCTTTGGCAAATCCTCCAATACCAAAGGCAAGTAAATAAAAAATGATAGATAATGTGCTGATGTCATTTTTATTCAAAATCCAACCGACAAAAATGAACACTCCACTCGTAATGGCGGCAATTAATTCCCAATACGGTTTCGTTTTTTCAAAGATGTTGGCCGTTGTCTGTTTCTTTTTTGCAGGCAGAGCATTTACTTGGCTATTCATGTATTTAACCTCCTTAATTGAAAAATAGTATCAACTAATTGAGAATTGTAATCACTATATTAATAAGTCACATTAAGTGAGAAAGGTTATCAACGTTGATATTATAGCGTTTATTAAAAATAAGGAACAAATAATTTAATTAAAATAATTCTAATTAAGAAATATCATAACATAGAATATTCCAAATGCAAAGGAATTGTTTTAAGAATGATTTGTGACGTTTTGATTTTTGCTTTAAAATTTTTTATGGGTCATCTATATGTAAAGAGGAAAGTTGTATTGAAAATTCCTATTTGATTCCAATCTTCCTATTTGGTGGTGTGTTTGAAAATTTTTATTGGAATGAAGGATATATTTCGCTACAATTTATATAGAAAAACCTCAAGGAGTGGAAAAAATTGAAATTTCAGATGAAAGAAGAAAGTGGTTTTTATACGGAATTACCATTTGGGCGTTTAGATATTTCGGGGGATGAGGAGTATGGATTTCGTCCATTTCAATTATTGGTTTCATCTGTTGTAGTGTGTAGTGGAGGTGTGCTCCGAAAAATATTGAAGAAACAACGGGTTGATTTTCAAAATATTGAGATAGAAGCAAATGTCACACGCGATGATGAAAAGGCTGATCGTGTAGCAAAAATCGAGGTTCATTTTATAATTACAGGAAAAGGATTGAAGGAAGAAAAAATTCACAAGGCAATGGAATTAAGCCGGAAACATTGCTCGATGGTTCAATCGGTTATTCCGAGTATTGAAGTGATTGAAACATTTGAATTAATAGAAGGGTAAGAAGTGGGGAAAATAGTAGCAAGGAGACTTTAAATATTGAATTGATGTAGAAAAGAGGTTCTTGTATGGGAAAAATTTTTACGGCACTTGTTTTTATAGGAGTCCCTCTCTCCGTTATTGGGTCGCTTATGCATTGGTCTAGTATTCTTATGTTTATCATTTATTGTTTAACCATTATTGCCTTAGCAAGTTTTATGGGAAGAGCGACAGAAAGCTTAGCGATTGTAGCGGGGCCTAGAATAGGAGGGCTCTTGAACGCTACATTTGGAAATGCGGTTGAGTTGATCATCTCCATTTTCGCCTTAAAAGCAGGACTCATTGAAGTCGTGCTCGCCTCTTTAACAGGTTCTGTGCTTGGAAACTTACTATTAGTTGCGGGCTTATCCTTTTTCGTTGGCGGGGTGAAATATAAGCGCCAGAAATATAATGTGTATGATGCACGACATAATTCAGGGCTTCTAATGTTTGCAGTCATTGTTGCTTTTGTTATTCCAGAAATCTTCACATCTTCTATGACCGAGGGACAAACCATTTCGTTAAGTATTGGAATTTCAGTCATTATGATTACCTTATATTTAGCGGCTCTCTTCTTTAAATTGGTGACACATCGAGGGGTATACCAAACAACAGACGAAGGAGGAACTGAAGAACATGAGGTTCCAGAATGGGGAAAAGTAAGTGCTGTGATTGTGTTACTACTCGCAACCATCGCAGTCGCCTATATATCCGAAAACTTAGTTCACACATTTGAAGAGGTTGGTGAACGTTTCGGTTGGAGTGAATTATTCATCGGGGTGATTATCGTAGCCATTGTCGGGAATGCAGCAGAACATGCTTCCGCTATTCTGATGGCTATGAAAAATAAACTGGACATTACTGTTGAAATTGCCATGGGCTCCACACTCCAAATTGCCATGTTTGTTGCACCACTGCTTGTGTTAATTTCACTATTCTTTCCAACCGCAATGCCACTAGTCTTTACAATGCCAGAACTCATCTCAATGGCCACCGCCGTACTACTCACCATCGTCATCACAAACGACGGCGAAACCAACTGGTTTGAAGGAATCACACTCCTAGCCGCCTATTTCATAATGGGAATCGGATTCTACCTCCTATAAAACAAAACCAAGGCTGCCTCCAAAGCACAAAACGCTTACGAGGCAGCCTTCTTTTTTCACAAGATATTCACATAAAAGGCATAGGAAATAAAAGAGTGAGCAAAATACAATAAAAGTCAGGTGCCAGGCACCATCCAGAAAATGGAATGAAAGGAGAATCAATTATGAAGTTTTTTCGTTTTGCGATGATTGCTGTTTTTATTTTTTCATTTTGTATTCCGATAAATAGTTTCGCTTCAATTGAGAACCCAAAAGAAAAGATCAATATTCCTTCCTCGGTTATTAGTATTACGAAGGAGAATACGTATCCAAATCCAACGCAAGATTTACCATCACTTCAGCCTAGTGAATTAACTCAAGAATTATTGGATACATCAAAAGTGAAAATTGAAAATCCGCACTTAATTAGGATGTTGAATGAATCATCTTTCAATAAATCTCCATTTTCCATTGGACTCAGGGCTACAATTTATTTAGGGGAATGGCCGCTAAATTATGAATCAACGGAAACTGTACCAAATTGGGAATATCAAAAAATTAATACGAATTATCATGACAACCGTGGAGGGGAAGCCAATTTTCAACTTCATTATGTACAGGAAACACAGAAGACCATTAAAGGTGGACTAACGGCAAAAGTTCCGAATGCTGATGATGTACAAAAAATGATGATGATTAAAGCGGGAGAAAAAACAAATGTTCCACTCGCTTTTTCAACCACAATCGGAGCTGGCACGAAGAAAAATCAAACCTATAATGTTCCGCCAAACCGACTAGGTTATTTATACGCCTATGCGCCTGCAATCAATGAAAAGGGAAAAATCACATATGGAGAAGTTTATATCGTTTTTAAAGGGTGGAAACGGTATATTGTCACCAAAAATGTGACATCCCAAGGAATTGGCGCATGGATCCCGATTCAAGATCACGTATCATTTGGATTTTTAACTTCGGGTCAACAAAGGTAGTGGGGAATTGGGGGAAGATGAGAAGAAGGGGGAGTAGTGGAAGTAGAGGTGCAAAAAAACTTGGGAAATAGTCAAATCCAAAGGGAAATAATCAAATATGCCAAGGAGAGGCGCAAAAGAGTCGAAAACAGGTGCAAATCCGCCTGGGAAATGATCAAAAGCGGCAGGGAAATGA
>NZ_JAUSUC010000085.1 GCF_030813365.1 Oikeobacillus pervagus | reverse complement strand
CAAAACATTAATTCAAAGTCAACTCGAACAGTGGATCGATGGCCTTCCTAGTTATATCAAGGCTTATTTGCCGATATCACTCTGCGAAAGTTGAGATTTTAAGTAAACCAGTTTTTGCAACCTTTTGATGAATAGCCCCTATCCATTTAGTTTTATAACCTGCAACAAATCGTATGAACAGAGGATAGGGCATAGCCTCCGCTAGTATTCTGTAAATCCGCTCTGTCCATTTCAGATTTTTCACCTTTATTTGAAAAAGGTGTATTTCTTGATAAACAGTTTCAGCATCTTCATATACAGGAATGTTCGTTGTTTTAGTGTTAATCGTTGCAAGAAGACGTACTCCATGGGTTTCCACTACTTCCTGAAAAAACTTTTTATCATTCACCGTAAATCTAGGTGCCAATCTATTAAATGGAAAAGTACGCAAGACATGTGTTTCTTTGGGCAGTTCAAGTGCCTTTAGTATTTCTTTTTCTTCCATCATGGCTCCCCCTTAATGATGAGAAAAGAGATTATTTCTAACTCATCGAAGTCTAGGTCCATCTCCGTCTGCATAGAAGTCCCACCGGGAGTAAAGAAACTGTCAAATGCATCATTTTCAGTCTTGTCCTTTACAATATTAATGGATTGTCGCAACAAATTAGTATATTGCTCCATATTTTCACCATCACTAGTCTCTTCATTGAATTGTTTAACTAAGTTAGTGAACGGTTCCTTTAAACCAAGTGATAGTTTTCGATAATAATCAAGTATCTTTTTTGCATTTGTATAATGTAGGTGAACTTTTCCTTCTTCTGTTAAGTATAATAAAATGTAAGGTGCGAGACTGTTGTTTGTCATATCAAAATCAGCTGTTTGACGGAAGCAGAAAATAACCCCTGGCTTTGCATCTTTAAACCCTTTATTTGTTGTCAGTGCATACATACCTTTTGGAGCCCTCTGCAAGTCATGCCCATGTTCTTTCAATACGGCACTTAAATCACTTTTAAATTCAGCATACGTTAAATCAGTAATGGATATTGCGCCTGAAACATCTTCAAGATTGACAACCTCATCTTGTAGTTGTTTTAACTGATTCCGGCGATATTCTATATCGTTCATTTCCTTACTTGATATATCGAGTATGTCCTCTTCTCCCGTTGCAGAAGTGCTCAATATCTTCATTCGTCCTTTCACTCGATTTTCTAGATTGATATATTCATCAATATCCATATTCGGCCAAAAGTTAACGAGTTTAATATATTTATTGCGTGAACCGATTCGGTCAATTCTCCCAAAGCGTTGAATGACTCGGACTGGATTCCAATGAATATCATAATTGATCAAATAGTCACAGTCCTGTAAGTTTTGTCCTTCAGAAATGCAATCTGTTGCAATCAATATATCAATTTCTTCGTGTATATTATCAATTATTTTCTCACGTTCTTTTGAAATTGGCGAAAAATTAATCAAAATATCATTAATGTCTTTTGTTTTTATACTTTTCAATGTTGTTTTATTGTTTCCTGAACCTACTACAAGTGCTGTATGTAAGCCCATTCGTCGCAGTTCGTCCGCTAATTGTTCGTATAAGTATTTCGCTGTATCAGCAAATGCTGAAAAGATGATAATTTTTTTGTTATCAGGATTGATTGGATTCTCTATTTTTTTCTGAATCAATCCTTTTAGCATATCGTCATCCATATCTTCCATATCTGCTGCAACAAAAGAATTCATCGTGTGTTGACTATTACTTTTGAGTAAATTAATTGTTTCTTCTAACCTGTTAACTAGCCTTTCGAGTGTTTGGTTGAAGGAATGTATAGAACTTTCCAAACGCTTGAATATGTTAACTTTCATTAATGCTGCGACAGCGGATTCACGGTCAGTCTGCCTAAATACTCCAGAACCGCGGCCAATTTTTGTATCATAAAGCTCCTCATAATGCTTTCTTTTTGCAGGTAGAATATAATTCATTGGTTTATAGATGCCAAATGTCAAGGCTTCAATTAGCTCATTTATCTCATCCATCTCTAAGAATTCCTTACGGTTATCGATATCAGCTTTCTTATTATCAGGTTTCAGCCGTTCTGGGAATTCACCAATGTCTTCTACTCCATAATATTTTTCAATATGTTTCCTACTCCTGGCGATAGTAAGTAAGTCAAGCAATTGGAAGTAATCTGGGTCAACCATGTCGAGAAAATTTTCTGTTGTTCGCTTTTCACTTGGTAATTCTGACCAACGATTGAAAACAGTTTGTGCCATTCTTAATGTATATTCAATTGATTCAATGCCATCATCTGCTAGCGCATTATCTCGATCTTCAGTAATAAAAGCGATTTGATTTTTAATATCACTCATTTTATTATTAACTGGCGTAGCAGAAAGAAGAAGCACCTTTGTCTTTACACCCTTTTTAATAATCTCCTGCATTAGTTTTTGGTATCTCGTCAACCGATCTTTTCGTGGGTTGTTGTTACGGAAATTATGGGATTCATCAATGACAACAAGGTCATAATTAGACCAGTTAACTGTATCGAGATTGATTTCACCAGAGTATCCACCATCACGACTAAGGTCAGTATGATTCAACACATCATAATTAAAACGGTCATCAATCAGCACATTTCTTTTATCATTTTGCGTGTAAACTGTCCAATTATCACGTAGTTTTTTCGGACTTAGAACAAGGACACGGTCATTTCTAAGTTCATAATATTTAATGACAGCAAGGGCAGAGAATGTCTTTCCAAGTCCAACACTGTCAGCAAGGATACAACCGTTATGTTTCTCAATTTTGTCAATAATACCAACTACTCCATCACGTTGGAAGGGATACAGCTTATTCCATATGACTGTATTTTTAAAATTTGTTCCTTCTTTGATGATTTTTTCTCCGTCAAGACTATCTAATTCATTGGAAAAAATATTGTATAGTGTGACGAAATACAGCCATTCAGGAGAGTTTTCTTTATAGATAAGTTTAAGTTGTTTAAGCACCTCATTCGTTACATCCTTGACGTTTTCTTCGTCGTTCCATATTTGTTCAAACTCTTTCATAGATTGTTTGATCAATTCTGGTTGGTTTAACACGACTGGAAAACTAGCAAACCGATTGGACTCTGTAATACCAAGTCCGTCCGCTGTGAATTCAATTTCCGATTGTAAATATAGACTTTCCTTCCCATTTGCTTGTTCAATAAGAAGTTCTTTTGGGAATTGGGTTTCTCCGATAATTGTTTTAAATTGCGCTTTGTCCTTTATCCACTTTGTTGCTTCAGCCGCAATATGATTGGATATCATTTTATTTCGAAGCTGGATTTCAAATGAGTTACCGTCGAACCTAGGCTGTTCTGCAGCTACATCACGGTTCTGACTAATCTTGTATTGTCTTTTTAAATCAGCTTCCTTTTTATAAAAGGTAGGCTTTGTATATAAGAAGCGAAATTCCTTGCTCTTTTCCAATTCCTCTTTTAATTCATTGTATGCAAACAAACTAAAATATGCAGATGCAATCGCAATTTTAGAACCAGCCTTTATTTCAGCTTTGAGCATATTAACAAGGGTATTTTCCCCCTTATTATCTACCATTTTAAAATCCATATTACTAGCCCCCATATAAACGAGTTCACTAAGTCTATTTTACCAGTTTTTATTATGTCCACAATAGCTATAACACTGTATATAGATTAAAGGTAAAACCTTAATTTCTTTTAATAGTTTCTCCTATGGGAAAGGAAAATAGTAAAATTTTTCTGGCCCTACTAGGTATCAGTTTCTTATTCGACTTGTTAATATTCGAGCCCCGGGTATGTCAATCCAAATGGTAAACTTTCCCATTTTGATTTTAAAGCCCTTCGGGTAGCATAGGGCCGTCCTTCTGACAGACTGACCCGGTTTCTCGATTCGTAATAGGCCCTTAAAACATTCCCCTCATACTTTCTATTGAGATGAGTAGAAATCATTTATTTCATCTCTACCATTTTCATATTATTTTTTGAAAGGAGAGAAGTTGCAACCCATCCATAATCACTCTTTTTACTCATTGTTATTTTGCTATTAAAGAATTGAAAGGGTGAATGTTCGATGTTTAATTGTAATTTCTGTAACAGTGTTATTACTGAAGCCTTTGTAGGTTCAAAAGATGAAATCAAGGTTTATTCTTGTTTTAATTGTTTCATACAAACATTAAACCCTTTTAATTTTAAGTTTGATGATGAGTTTGTTTACTACCCTTTGTTCGGTATGCGAGATATTCAATTAGATGATTCTATTGCTTTTTATGATAAACGTGGTCAAGAACTGGCTAGGGTACATTTGAAGGCGTATCAGGAAGGGCTTTTAAGTTACTTAAAAGGAGAAATAGCTGCGGAAATAAACTTAGCAACCGAAGATATTACATTAGTGATTAAACCCTATAAAGTACAGTTAAAGAAATAAATAAACGGGCAACTAGTGCCCGCTCTAAAAACAATAAGGGAATTACATTCACCTAATTTAATTTTGAGGATTCCAAGAATACTAGGTAAACATGTTATACCATCGGTTGCTTATTTCATTGGAGAGTGGGCAATTATTGCCCACTTCTTTTGTGCATTATTATTTAATCATTTCTCGAATATCGATTGGATTAGATGGCTATACATTCAGGTAACTTATGTTCTAATCCTACTTGTATTATTCCAGTCAGAACATGGGTATTCACTGGATAGACAAAAAAAAGAGGTGTCCAAGAAACCCGTTGACGCTATGGAAAAAACGTTGATTTAAGGTTTTATGTTGATGAAGGAATCAGTGCAAAATCAACTAATAGAAAAAGAATTAAATCGTATGATGCACGATGTTAATAAAGGAGTTTTAGATGCAGTTATCACTTACAAGGTATCACGATTAAGCAGGATTTATCTGATTCACTTTCACTTGTTGAACAAATACACGATTCAAATATTAAATTTATTTCTATAAAAGAAGGTGAGTATGGTACACCTTCCGCCAATTTACAGTTCAATATTCTTTCGGCTGTTGCTCAGTACCAAAGAGAGGATCTTGCTGAGAACGTCCAAATGGGAATGACGCAAAGGGCAAGAGAAGGAAAGTGGAATGGTGGACGAGTGCTTGGATATCAAAGTATAAATAAAGTACTTGAAATTGTACCCAAAAAAGCTGAAAATGTTAAACTTATATTTAACCTAGATTATTCACCGACAAATACAAAATTCCACTGAAATGCTGACTTACCGGCTTTTCAGTGGAATTCTCTTTTTCACTTATTAGATGAAAAAA
>NZ_JAUSUC010000084.1 GCF_030813365.1 Oikeobacillus pervagus | reverse complement strand
GTTCGCTCGACTTGCATGTATTAGGCACGCCGCCAGCGTTCGTCCTGAGCCAGGATCAAACTCTCCAAAGAATTTGATTTAGCTCTTTTTAAAAAAATCGAATTAACGTTGACGTTTTGTTTGTTTTGTTCAGTTTTCAAGGATCATCTAAAACTTCATTTCTCTTCAACTTTTAAAGCGAAGAATTAAATTCTATCAACTCTATTATATTCTGTCAATATCTTTTTGTTAGAAGTTTTTGTGTTGGTGTCTCAGTGACAAGTTTTATTATATAAAGTTTATTCATAGAAGTCAACAACTTTTTTGAAATTTATATTTTCAATTCAAATTCAAGTATATAATCTACTAGCCCCTCTTACCTTTGACAACTAAAAAGAGTTTAACTAATGACAAAAGCAAAAGCTGAAGCATCTGTTCATTGGCATATGAATTTTGCAGTTTTCGATTGAGATAAAAACGAGAGCGGGAGAATTTTTGAGCTGACGTTGACTGATCATAGGGAGAAAACGGAGAAATTCGCTTGCCGTTAGGTGCAACATCTTCAAAGAGATCCCTACTTCTACGTTTTATAGTTTCCAAAATGTCAGGATCCACCTGAAAAACAGATGGATCCTAGCCCCTATTTAATCTTCCCCTCATGTTTTTCTAAATATTGCACAGCAACTATCGCCAAAACCTGAGCTGCATATAGTAATGCTTTTTCGTCAATATCAAATTTCGGATGGTGATGAGGATATTTTGCTCCTATTTCCGGATTTCCGGCGCCTGTGAAAAAGAATGTCCCAGGAACCTTTTGTAAGTAATAAGAAAAGTCTTCACCAGCCATTTGCGGTTGGTAGTCAAAGACCTTCTCTTCTCCTAACAATTGTTGTGCGCATTTCATTGCAAATTGGGTTTCCTCTTGATGATTAATGACGGGTGGGTATCCTTTTTCAAATTCAAACGTATAAGAAGCCCCTGCTCCTTCGCAAAGTGTTTTTAATAAAGTTTCCATCCTATTAAAAACAATCTCCTGAACTTCTACATCAAATGTCCGGACCGTTCCAGATAATTGAACCTTCTCGGGGATCACATTGAAAGAGGAACCTGAGTGAATCGTACATACACTAATGACAGCCGATGACAGCGGGTCGATATTGCGACTGACAATTTGCTGCAACATCTGAATATAGTTTGTCGCCAAAATAATAGGGTCACACGTTCTATGTGGCTGACCACCATGCCCTCCTTCCCCTTGAATTTCCACTGTAAATTTATCTGCAGCAGCCATAATAGGGCCCGAGTGGAAACCAATTTTTCCAACAGGAATCGTGGACCAAAGATGTGTGCCAAAAATCGCATCCACTCCATCTAAGCAACCGTCTTCAATCATTGATATGGCTCCACCTGGGGTAATCTCCTCAGCGAATTGATGAATGAGCACCACTTTCCCTTTTATATGGTCACGATGTTCTTGCAAAACCTTCGCCACTGACAAAAGGGCCGCCGTATGACCATCATGTCCACATGCATGCATTTTCCCTGGCACCTTTGATTTGTACTCCACTTCCTTTTGATCCTGAATAGCTAATGCATCAAAATCTGCGCGTAAAGCAACCGTCTTCCCCGGATACTTCCCTTCTATAACTCCGACAACCCCGCGCCCTCCCACATCAGTTCGCACTTTAATTCCTAAAGAGTTTAAATATTCAGCAATTTTTTTCGGTGTATTTTCTTCCTCAAAAGATAATTCGGGAAATTGATGAAAATATCTTCTTAACGAAACCGTTTCCGTAAACATATTTTCCAATGATTTCACAATAGAATCAATCATTTCGATCTCCCCCAATTTAAAGTGCCAGGCACCATCCATTTTCTGGATGGTGCCTGGCACCTCCCTTATTCTGTATAATTATCGAAATAACCTTGGATGTAGACGATTGGTGTTCCTTTGTCTCCGCTACCTGATGTTAAATCAGATAGGGAACCGATTAGGTCAGTAAGTTTTCTCGGTGTGGTTCCTTGTGATTCCATCGCTCCGACAAGGTCTTCATCTTTATTATGAATATACTCAGAGATGGCTTGTTTTAATTCTTCTCCTCTTAAATGAGCAAAATTATTATCAGCAAGATATTTTAATTTAATTTCATTCGGTGTCCCATTAAGCCCAGATGTGTAGGCAGGTGATACAACCGGATCAGCAAGTTCCCAAATTTTACCCACAGGATCTTTAAATGCTCCATCCCCGTAGACCATGACTTCCACGGTTTTTCCTGTTTTTTCTTTAAGGATATTCTGGATATTTTCAACAATCGGCTGGCAATGACGTGGGAAAAGTTTCACGCTATCCTCTGTTGACTTATTGGACCCGAGAAGACCGTATTCTTCATTATATCCACTGCCATCAACAGGCTCTGATAGAATATCATCTAAGCTATAAACTTTTTCCGCACCATTAGAGGTTAAAATCTTCATCGTTCTGAATCTTGAGTGAATATCACAAGTCAAAACACTTTTTGTATAATCCAAGATCGTTTTTGGATTGTTACTGAAGATGACTTCACATTCCACTCCATATTCCTTAATGATTGATTTATAGTAACTTATATAATCAACACCAGTAAATGTATGTTTATTATAACCGAAATGCTCTCGGAACTCCTCTTCTGTTAAAACATCTGTCCAAGGATTTACCCCTTTATCATCCAATGAATCGATATCAACTAAATGATTTCCAACTTCATCAGACGGATAACTTAACATTAACACAATTTTCTTCGTTCCTTTTGCAATCCCACGTAAGCAAGTAGCAAAACGGTTGCGACTTAAGATTGGGAATATCACACCAACCGTATCATTTCCAAACTTAGCCTTCACGTCTTTGGCAATTTGATCAATAGATGCATAATTTCCTTGTGCACGTGCAACAATTGATTCCGTGATGGAAACAATATCTTTATCATTTATTTGAAAACCTTCTACTTCTGCAGCTTTTAATACACTTTCTACAACAATTTTTTCGATGTGATCGCCTTTATTAATGATCGGGCAACGTAAGCCACGGGCAACTGTCCCAACTACTCTTTCCAAAATGATCGCTCCTTAAATGCAGTTAATGGTAAAAAATTACCTACTTGTACTATACCCTATTTTAGTGATATAAGTGAAATGACTATATCCTATAATACCTATAAGGAGTGCTTATATGGTAAGCAAACTAGATTTATATAAAATATTTTGGAAGGTAGGGAAAAAAGAAAGCTTTTCTAAAGCCGCAAAATCCCTTTATATGACACAACCAGCTGTCAGTCAAGCGATCATGCAGTTAGAAAGGGAACTTGATACTCGATTATTTAATAGAACGCCTAAAGGAGTTAGCTTAACAATTGAAGGAAGTCTACTATTTGATTATGTGAATTCGGCCATTAATTTAATCGATACCGGGGAAAAGAAAATTTTGGAGTTTAGAAATTTAACAGCGGGAGAATTAGCGATTGGGGTAGGAGATACGATTTCTCGACATTTCCTCCTTCCATATTTGGAGGACTTCCGTAATAAATACCCTAATATTAAGTTTAAAATTGTCAACGGTACAACATCAAATATTTGTTCCATTTTAAAATCAGGTGAAGTTGATATTGGCATTTGCAATTTTCCACTCGAAGATCCGAAATTAGAACTAAGACCTTGCTTTGATATCCATGATATTTTTGTATGTGGAGAAAAATATAAACCGATCCTTTCACACACATTAAAATTCGAGGAGATGATGAAACTGCCCTTGATCCTCCTTGAATCAGAATCAAATTCAAGGAGCTATGTAGAAAATTATATGATCTCTAAAGGGGTCAAAATATCACCTGAGTTTGAATTAGGCTCACATGATTTATTATTGGAATTTGCTAGAATCAACTTAGGAATAGCCTGTGTTACGAGGGAGTTCTCCGAAGACTATTTAAACCAAGGTTTATTATATGAAGTCCAACTGCAAGAACAAATTCCAAAGCGCAGCATAGGAGTATGCTTTTTAAAAAGCGTACCTTTGTCCCCCGCCTCAACAAGATTTGTAGAAATGCTCACTGCATCTACATAAAAAGAGTGAAGAGGAAATAGCCGATACGCTATTCTCTTCACTCCTTTTTTACGCGCCTTAGAGGATTCGAACCTCTGACACACGGCTTAGAAGGCCGTTGCTCTATCCAGCTGAGCTAAAGGCGCATATAAATATGAAACTTTCTTACCGAAGTTGTCTAAATTCCTTTAACCTTTATGTAGTTCCTCGTGAAAATGGCTCCGCAGGTAGGATTCGAACCTACGACCGATCGGTTAACAGCCGATTGCTCTACCACTGAGCTACTGCGGAACAATAAAGATTATAGATGGTGGATCTAAGTGGGCTAGGAATATCAACCTCACACTTTTCAAGCATGCACCCTAACAAGCATAAGCTTCAGGTCCATTCTATCATATGGAGCGGGTGATGGGAATCGAACCCACGACAACAGCTTGGAAGGCTGTAGTTTTACCACTAAACTACACCCGCACAAGATCTTAAAGCGTAAAATATAGCATAATTAATGCAAAGTCTAGAATCTGGTCTTGTACAAATATCCTAACCGACTGAGCAACAAAGCTGATCAAAAGAGTGGAGCCTAGCGGGATCGAACCGCTGACCTCCTGCGTGCAAAGCAGGCGCTCTCCCAGCTGAGCTAAGGCCCCAAATGAGTTGGATATCGGGAAGACAGGATTCGAACCTGCGACCCCATGGTCCCAAACCATGTGCTCTACCAAGCTGAGCTACTTCCCGATAAAACGCGCCCGAGAGGAGTCGAACCCCTAACCTTTTGATCCGTAGTCAAACGCTCTATCCAATTGAGCTACGGGCGCAAGTGGTGCCGAGAACCGGAATCGAACCGGTACGGTAGTCACCTACCGCAGGATTTTAAGTCCTGTGCGTCTGCCAGTTCCGCCACCCCGGCAAATGGTGAGCCATGAAGGACTCGAACCTTCGACCCTCTGATTAAAAGTCAGATGCTCTACCAACTGAGCTAATGGCTCGTGAAAATAAAAAGATTTCATTGATTAGATGAAATGTCATGGTGCCAGTCAGGTATTCTTTCCAATTGAACTACCGGACCAATAATTGCGGGGGCAGGATTTGAACCTACGACCTCCGGGTTATGAGCCCGACGAGCTACCGGACTGCTCCACCCCGCGACAATTATAATATTGATGATGGAGGATGACGGGATCGAACCGCCGACCCCTTGCTTGTAAGGCAAGTGCTCTCCCAGCTGAGCTAATCCTCCATTATGTAAATTTTATACGAGAATGGTGACCCGTACGGGATTCGAACCCGTGTTACCGCCGTGAAAGGGCGGTGTCTTAACCGCTTGACCAACGGGCCAACAAAAATTTAGCAAAATAAATAACCCCAACTAAGGGGTATTGCTTGGCAACGTCCTACTCTTGCAGGGGGACAGCCCCCAACTACCATCGGCGCTGAAGAGCTTA
>NZ_JAUSUC010000083.1 GCF_030813365.1 Oikeobacillus pervagus | reverse complement strand
GCTTGGGAAAAGATGTGCTGCGTGAAGGAGTGCAAATAAACTCGGGAAATATGCAAATATCAAGGGAAATGTTCAAATACACCAGGAACAAGCGCAAAAAAGTGAAACAGTAGTGCAAAACTGTCTGGGAAATGATCAAAAAACAGAGGGAAATAGTCAAAGCGAGAAAATCGAGAAGAGGAGTAACTTGGGAGAAGATGTGCTGCGCGAAGAAGTGCAAATAAACTCGGGAAATATGCAAATATCAAGGGAAATGTTCAAATACACCGGGATCAAGCGCAAAAAAGTGGAACAGTAGCGCAAATCTGTCTGGGAAATGATCAAAAAACAGAGGGAAATAGTCAAAGCGAGAAAATCGAGAAGAGGAGTAACTTGGGAGAAGATGTGCTGCGTGAAGAAGTGCAAATAAACCCGGGAAATATGCAAATATCAAGGGAAATGTTCAAATACACCAGGAACAAGCGCTAAAAAGTGGAAAATTAGCGCAAAACCGTCTGGGAAATGATCAAAAAACAGAGGGAAATAGTCATAAAGTCAAAGTGAAAAACTCAGCGAAGTAAGATAAGAGAAGCGGAAATAGATGTGTGATTATTGAATTTATTTTTGGAAATAAAAATAAGGGGGAGGATGCTTTTGATATACGGAATTATGACAGCCGTAATCGTATGTATGACGATGAGTCTTCGTGCTCTTTTTCTACCCGGGAAATGGAAATATCATCGGTTGTCTATTGAAAACTTTCTCTTCCTGGGGTTTTTATACATCACCATTATGGTCGGCTTTGCCCTTGTCTATTTGCTACTAGAATTAGAAGGCCTTGAAGTTCTTCAGGGAGATCGAGCGGTTCAAATCGGTTCTTTTTTTGAGCGGCTACATACTTCATTATATTTCAGCGGAATTACTCTTTTCTCCGTAGGATACGGGGATGTGGTTCCAAGTGGAATTGGCCGTTGGATCGCTCTTGTTGAAGCATGGATTGGTTATACAATTCCCGCTGCGTATGTGGTGAAAATTGTAAGTGATTGGGAATTAGGGAAAAAAAGCTGAAAATTTGCAAGTGAACAAGTAATTCGCTACGCTAAAAACTAGAAGGAATGATAAAGGAGGAAATTTTAATGGCCATTCAAATCGGTGAACAAGCACCTGACTTTGAGCTTCCAGCAAGCAATGGTGAACAGGTAAAACTTTCAGATTTTAAAGGAAAGAATGTCGTCCTATATTTTTATCCAAAAGATATGACACCAGGATGTACAACGGAAGCTTGCGATTTCAAAGAAAACCATCAGTCGTTTTCTGACTTAAATACCGTTATTCTAGGAGTAAGTACAGATCCTTTAAAACGTCATAAAAAATTTATAGATAAATATGAGTTACCATTTATTCTTCTAGCTGATGAAGAACATCAAGTTTGTGAACTATTTGATGTGTGGAAATTGAAGAAGAATTTTGGAAAGGAATATATGGGGATTGAACGATCCACATTTGTAATTGATCAAGAAGGGAAATTGGTAAAAGAATGGCGCAAGGTAAAAGTGAAAGGCCATGTCGATGAAGCCCTTACATTTATACAAGAAGAACTAGGCGAATGAATGAATTAACGAATTGAAAAGCCTATTTCATTCAAAAAGGACTTTTGTCCACTCAATTCTTATGTGAAAACATACAGTATAGTAGGGCATACCTCCTCATATAAGCCACTTTGATAAGGGTCGTTGCACGGCCCTTCTTTTTTTGCTGTTTAGCGTACTATAAAATTTAGAACTGTGGACATTTTGTTTCAGCAGCTTTTTTCCTTAATTGCCAAAAAAGGTGATATGATAGTAGTAAAAAAATTTATTAAAGGATCATTGTTTTGGAGGTTGGGGTATATTTTACCCGAGCAATCGATGAATGCTTCTCACTCCAATGAGCGGCAAAGATTCAAGGAAAGTTTCACTTCATGTTTCCATGCGAAAAAGTTCACGAAAACAAAACAACAAAAAGACAAAGGAAGGTGTCATGGTGAAGATTCTTTTTACATTCCGACCCCCTACTTATTTAAGGGAACAATTATTGAAGAAGTTTCCTCAATGTGATTTTTCCTTCTATAAAACTATAGGGGAGGCAGAAGAATTACAAAAAGCTGAAATTTTAGTTACATATGGTGAGGATCTAACATCCAAACATATTGATGAATGCTCCCAACTAAAATGGATTATGGTTGCCTCTGCTGGTTTGGAAAAAATGCCATTTGAAGCGATACATAAAAAACAAATATTCGTTACGAATGCCAGGGGAATCCATAAAATCCCGATGGCAGAATTCACATTAGGATTAATGCTGAGCCATGTAAAGCGATTTCCAGAGCTCGCTCATTTAGAGCAAAATGCTACATGGAATAAAAAACTACCTTTACAAGAACTTGCAGGTAAGCGTCTCCTTATATTAGGGACGGGAGCTATTGGAAGTGAAATAGCAAGACTTTCACAAGCATTTCGAATGGATGTTATGGGGGTTAATCGTAGTGGCAGACAGGTCGAGTTTTTCTCCGGAATTTATCAACTTGACCACATGAAAGAACCTCTTCAAACAGCAGACTTTATTGTTTCTGTGCTTCCGAGTACTAAGGAAACAAAATATGTTTTAACTGAGGAACATTTTCATATAATGAAAGAAACGGCTGTGTTTATCAACATTGGTCGTGGGGATCTCGTTCGCGAGAGAGTGTTACATCAGGCTTTGAAAGAGGGGCAAATTGAACATGCCTACATTGATGTATTTGAAACAGAGCCATTGTCAAAAGACCACCCTTTTTGGAAAATGCCGAATTTGACCGTTACACCGCATATTTCTAGTATTACGAAAAACTATTTACCTCGAGCGTTTGATATTTTTTTACATAATTTAAATGCATATCTTCATAAAAAAGATGACTTTTTAAATCTAATCGATGTAGAAAAGGGGTATTGATGTTGAAAATTTATACAAAAACAGGCGATAAAGGAACAACTTCTTTAGTTTACGGGCAACGTGTATCCAAAACGGACATACGAGTTGAAGCATATGGGACATGTGATGAGGCAAATTCTTTGATCGGTTTAGCTTTAAGCTTTCTAAAAGATACCGATTTTGAAGGAAAAGAAGAAATGAACTCTGTATTTCATGAAATCCAAACGGAGCTTTTTCATGTTGGAGCTGAATTGGCCACACCTCCTGGAAAGGATGTTAGATGGAAACTAGAAGAGGGGCATGTGCAGAAACTTGAAAGAGTGATGGATCGTTGGGATGAGAAGTTAGATCCACTATCTAATTTTATTTTACCAGGAGGTCATCCCGCTGGAGCCGCTTTCCATTCAGCTCGGACTGTTGTTAGAAGAGCTGAAAGAAATGCAGTGGCCATTGAAGAAGTTAATCCTTTAGTTATTTCTTATTTAAATCGCCTGTCAGACTTTCTATTTGTCACAGCTCGATTTGTCAATCATCAATTAGGAGAAAAGGAAGACACTCTTCATCAGTAAAAAATTTGTCAAATCAATGAAAATGAGGCGATTTCAAATTGTTACATTGACAAAATCACCATTTCATTAGTACACTAATTATAAAGATTATAATATAATAATACCTTTTGTATAAGTGAGGTGCATGACGATGTCCCAAGATCATTTGAAAGAAGCAATAGATACTCTAAAGGATACGGGAGTCCGTATAACGCCTCAACGTCATGCAATACTTGAATACTTGATTGACTCGATGTCACACCCAACTGCTGATGATATTTATAAGGCACTTGAAGGGAAATTTCCAAATATGAGTGTGGCAACAGTATATAATAACTTACGAGTATTTCGTGAAGTTGGCTTAGTTAAAGAATTAACATATGGTGATTCTTCGAGTCGCTTTGATTTTGTTACAACTGAACATTATCATGTTATTTGTGAAGATTGCGGCAAAATCGTAGACTTCCATTATCCTGGATTAGACGAAGTGGAACAATTAGCATCACATGTAACGGGCTTTAAAATCAGTCACCATCGTATGGAAGTATACGGAACATGCCCAGAATGTAGTGCTAAAAAGGAATTAACACATTAAAAAAAGAATTGTTCGAAATGAACAATTCTTTTTTTAATGTTTCTTTTTGCTATTGTACTCCTCAGTAAACTCTTCTCCTTCAAGGCTGCGATCCAATGTCAGAGGTTCGCGACAATGCATACACATATCAACTCTACCAAGCATTTTGGTGGGTTTTCCACAACTAGGACAAACAACTTGAACTGCTTTTGTCGAAAGCATCCCGATCCAAAAATATACGACTGTACTTGCAATAATTGACAATAGCCCAAGAAGCATGAAAATGGTCATAACAAGCGGATGATTTCTAAAGAAAATTCCTAAATACATAATAACAAATCCGATAAATATTAAGCTGAGTGCAAATGTGCGGATTCGATTTATTTTATTTTTATATTTTTTGGCCATTTCAGTCCCTCCTAAAACAAAACTATAACATATTTCTCACTATAAACGTATGAATAAATCATTGTTGTCGAAGAATGGGGAAGGATTTTTTCTATCTTTGTCGAAAAAAGACAAGAACAACAAAACTATTTTTGGAGGAATTGTATATGGAAGACATCCTTCGTTCAATTTATCAGGAAAAAGCAAGCAATCCTGAAACATTAGGGATTTTGGGGGTAGAAAAATCCTATTTTAGCAAACCTCTTACAGATACATTTGATGTTGTCCTCTTCATCATACTCACCGAGTCCAATCAAGAAATTTTCATTAAACACTATAAGTTTGATGACAAAAAAGCAATGATGTACATAGTAACGGAAAGTAAATTAAAAGAATGGATTGTTCTAGGTAATAATTGGAAAGCGATGGAATGGATCCATAATGGAAAAGTCTTATTTGATCGCAATGAATACATAAAGAAATTGAAAACGGAGCTAAATGACTTTCCATTTCACAGTCGAAAAATAAAAATGGCTATTGAGTTTACAAAATTAATTAGAAGATATATGGATGGGAAATCATTTTTTCAAAATGATCAATTTATTGATGCTTATAATTATATTGTTCATTCCTTACATCATTTAGCCAGGTTATCCATAATAGAGAATGGTTTTCATCCGGAGCTAATGGTTTGGAATCAAGTGAAACAAATCGAACCAGAAATTTATAAGTTATACGAAGAATTACTGACAAGTGAAGAAACGATACAAAAACGGCTGGAGTTGTTATTTTTAGCGAGTGAATTTTTAATTTCCTCTAAAATAGAAGAGTGCACCAATCATTTAATAGAAATTATGCGAAAGAGGGATTATTGGTCCATCAATGATTTAATTAGTCATCCGGAGATCAAACATTATGCAATTGATTTACCAATTCTTTTAGAATTTTTAATTGAAAAACAGTTGGTTGCTATAAAGAAAATTGAAACGAAAGGAAAAGGAATCTTTCATCGATACTATCAAATTAATAATTCTTAATTTATTTTTTAAAAAAGTATTGACTCTTATCTAAAACCTTGATATATTAATAAACGTCGCTGCTGAACAAGTGGCGGCGAAAAAAAACAATTGACGCGGTTTTTGAATCGTGTTAAGATATAAAAGTCGCTGTTAAGAAAGGTGACGGATTGATTTTTGAAAACTGAACAAACGAAGCGTAACCATAATGTTTTAACAATGTTATTTTTTATGAGCTAAATCAAATTCTTTGGAGAGTTTGATCCTGGCTCAGGACGAACGCTGGCGGCGTGCCTAATACATGCAAGTCGAGCGA
>NZ_JAUSUC010000082.1 GCF_030813365.1 Oikeobacillus pervagus | reverse complement strand
TGCATATTTCCCGAGTTTATTTGCACTCCTTCACGCAGCACATCTTTTCCCAAGCTACTCCTTTTCTCAATTTTCTCGGTTTGACTATTTCCCTCTGTTTTTTGATCATTTCCCAGACGGTTTTGCGCTACTGTTCCACTTTTTTGCGCTTGTTCCCGGTGTATTTGAACATTTCCCTTGATATTTGCATATTTCCCGCGTTTATTTGCACTTCTTCACGCAGCACATCTTCTCCCAAGTTTGCATATTTCCCGTGTTTATTTACACTACTTCACACGCACATCTGTTCACTCAAGTGACTTCTTTTCAATAAACGGGCTTATCCCATTTTACGCTCCATGTGATTAAGTTATGAGAGGATAAGTTTGCGGATTTTGAATGGGAGTAATAAAATGGGTTAGGTATATCTACGAGGAGGGAAAGGTATGAATTTTTCTAATTCTGAACGGATACATAAAGAAGCTTTACAGCATATTGTAGGAGGCGTTAATAGCCCATCACGTTCGTACAAAGCGGTTGGTGGTGGTGCTCCTGTTGCAATGGAACGAGCCCAAGGTGCTTACTTTTGGGATGTGGACGGCAATCGCTATATTGATTATTTAGCAGCATATGGACCTATTATTACAGGTCATGCTCATCCACATATTACAAAAGCGATACAAAAGGCAGCGGAAAATGGAGTTTTATATGGAACGGCTACTCCATTTGAAGTCACTTTTGCTAAAATGCTAAAAGAGGCTATGCCTGGTCTGGAAAAAGTACGTTTTGTAAATAGTGGGACAGAAGCAGTCATGACGACTATTCGAGTTGCTCGTGCTTTTACAGGAAGAGATAAAATCATTAAATTCGCTGGATGCTATCATGGTCATTCTGATTTAGTATTAGTTGCAGCAGGATCTGGTCCCTCTACTCTAGGAACGCCGGATTCAGCAGGAGTTCCTAAAAGCATTGCCCAAGAGGTGATTACAGTCCCATTTAATGAGGTTGAACCATTTAAAGAAGCCTTGAATAAGTGGGGAGATGAAATTGCTGGCGTTTTAGTTGAACCGATCGTCGGAAACTTTGGGATTGTTGAACCGAAAGAAGGATTTCTAGAAACAATCAAAGAGTTGACACATGAAGCGGGAGCACTATTAATCTTTGACGAGGTCATCACAGCATTCCGTTTTATGTATGGCGGGGCCCAAGATTTATTAGGCATTACCCCTGATTTAACGGCCATGGGTAAAATTATTGGCGGTGGGCTTCCAATCGGGGCTTATGGTGGCCGAGTCGACATTATGGAAACTGTCGCTCCACTTGGTCCAGCATATCAAGCCGGAACAATGGCTGGAAACCCTGCTTCTATTTTAGCCGGTATTGCTTGCCTAGAAGTATTGCAAAAAGAAGGAACATATGATTATTTAGATCGTCTTGGGGCTATGTTAGAAGAAGGAATTATGAGCGCAGCCAAAAAATATTCCATCCCAATCACGATCAATCGTTTGAAAGGGGCATTAACCATTTATTTCACAGACGAAAAAGTGGAAAATTACGAACAGGCGGAAGCTACAGATGGTGAAATGTTTGCGAAATTTTTCAAACTGATGCTTCATCAAGGAATTAATCTTGCTCCTTCTAAATATGAAGCATTATTCCTCACCATCGCTCATACAGAAAAAGATATTGAACAAACCATCGAAGCAGTGGATCATTCTTTTCAACAATTAAAGGGATAATTTCCATTTCATTTGATGTGAAAAGCGCCAAGATAGGCGCTTTTTTATTTTGGTATAATTTCTTGCAGCCATTACATATAATGTACCTCGTATTCATCTATCCAAATCCAAGTTATTAGTCTTTGTATGATGATTTAAAGTTTAATGTATCTTCACTTCTTGCAATAAATCAATATCCATTGTATAGTACAATATCATTAAGATTAGCGAGGCTTTTTTCCGAAAATGAAAATCAAATCTATTGATAAAACAAGCATGGTATGATATCTTAGTTCTTCAAAATGCGTGTATATGATTTTTTGAAAATTTTAAATAAGAAAGGAATTAAAACTCCTATGAAGCTTGGTGCCCGCATTCTCAAAACGGGAATAGCTATTATTCTTGCTTTATTTGTTGCCCAACTACTAAATTTACCCTCTCCGGTTTTTGCTGGAATTGCGGCTGTCTTTGCTGTTCAGCCAACGATATATCGATCTTATTTAAGCATCATTGAACAAGTACAAGGAAATATCATCGGGGCATTAATTGCCATTCTTTCTGTTGTATTATTTGGAAATCATATTGTAATCATTGGGCTTGCCTCTATCGTCGCGATCACACTTATTCTTAAATTAAAAATAGAAAATACAATTGGACTTGCACTCGTTACCTTAATTGCTATTATGGAAGTTTCGCATGAACAATTTATCCAATTTGCTCTCATAAGATTTTCAACCATCATGTTAGGAGTATTTTCTTCTTTTGTTGTCAACTTAATTTTTTTACCACCTAAATATGAAACGAAATTATTTCATCAAATCGATTTACTAACACAAGATATTTTAAAATGGATGCGCCTGATTTCACGCAATGCTTCCGAACATCATTTATTAAAAAAAGACATTGGAAAAATTAGAGAAAGATTAATGAAGTTGGATCAACTTTATTTAATGTTTAAAGAAGATCAAAACACACTGAAATCCAAATCACCTGTCAAAAATCGTAAACTAGTAATCTATCGCCATATGGTTTCTACGACTAGAAGAAGCTTTGATATTTTAAGAAGGTTACATCAGTATGAAAATGAATATGTCCATCTCCCATCACACTTACAAAAAGCCATCCAAGAGCAACTTGATTGCCTAATGGGATATCATGAACAATTACTTCTTAAATTCATTGGAAAGGTAAAGCAGGAAACAGAATTGGATGATGTGCACGATGTACTTTTTAACCGTCAAGAACTTTTGCAGCTGTCTATGGCTGAAATAAACGAGGAATACACCACGGAGGAAAATCTACAAACTTATCATCTAATGCATATTATTTCTAGTATATTAGAATATGATGAACATTTAAACCATCTAGATCTACTCATAAATACTTTCCAAAAGTTTCATAAAGAGGATAATGATTACTTACAAATGGAAGAAGAGGAAATTTGAAGCAAGCATTAAGAAAAGATAAATCAAAAGCAATCGGTTAAGCGCCGATTGCTTTTTCCTTTACTAAAGTCTTTAGTTTTTCATTTTAGGATCTAAGGCATCACGAAGTCCATCCCCCATTAAGTTAAAGCCGAGAACCGTTAGCATAATCGCAATTCCAGGGAAGAAAACCGTCCATGGCGCTTGAATCATGAAATCCTTTGAATCCGCTAGCATCTTCCCCCACTCAGGTGTTGGTGGTTGTGCTCCCATTCCTAAGAAACCAAGTGCTGCAGCTTCAATAATAGCGGTCGCGATGGCCAAAGTACCTTGAACGATAATAGGGGCTAAGCTATTTGGAAGGACATGGTGTAATAAAATTCTACCATCTCCCATCCCAATCGCTTTTGCTGCTGTAATATATTCTTCCTCTTTAATCGTTAACACTCGTGAACGAACAAGTCTCCCAAAAGTTGGAACATTGATAATCGCGATGGCAATCAAAGCATTTTGCAATGAAGGACCTAACATCGCTACTACTGCAATCGCTAGTAAAATACTAGGAAATGCTAGTAAAATATCAAAAAATCTGGAGATGATCGTATCCACCCATCTGCCATAATACCCTGCTAAAATTCCTAAAAATGAACCGACAACGGCTGAGCCCGCAACAGATAGAAAACCGACCCATAAAGATATCCTTGCTCCATATATAATTCTACTAAATATATCACGACCAAATTCATCCGTTCCAAACCAATGCTCACTCGATGGAGATAGATGTTTTTGATTTAATTGTGTCTCCTTAAAGCCATACGGAGCAATCCAATCCGCGAAGATCGCAAGCAATATAAAAAATGAGACGATTCCGAAACCCACGACAGCCATTTTATTTTTCTTAAATTTCCTCCATACCTCTTTCCAAGGTGAAACGACTTTTTCTTCATATTTCGACTCCATTTCAGGGCCTGAAGGAGGTATATTTACGACAGTTTGCGACATCACTCAGCCTCCTTTTATCTATATTTAATCCTTGGATCTAAAACGGCATATAATAAATCAACGATTAAGTTAATCATGACAAAAATAGTCGCAACCACTAATATTCCAGATTGAATCACTGGATAGTCGCGAAATTGAATCGCATTGTAAATATAATTTCCAATACCAGGCCATCCGAAAATCATCTCGGTCAAAATCGCTCCACCTAAAAGCAATCCAGTTTGCAATCCAATAATGGTGATCACTGGGATTAGGGCATTTTTCAATGAATGTTTGTATACAACGAAAAACATGCTCATCCCTTTTGCTCTTGCCGTTCGAATATAATCAGAGCGCATCACCTCAAGCATACTTGAACGAGTGATTCGTGCAATAATCGCCATTGGAATTGTTGCTAATGCCACTGCTGGTAAGATTAAATGTTTTAGTACTTCAATAAATTGATCGAATCTTCCTTGTATTAACGTATCAACTAAATATAAATGTGTAATTGGTTCGACAGGGTTACGGATATTTTCCCTTCCAGTCGTCGGTAATAGATCTAATTGAATCGAGAACACATATTGTTCCATTAGCCCCAACCAGAAAATCGGCATCGATACACCGATTAAAGCCAATAACATTAAAATATAATCAAACCATGAATTTTGAAACCAAGCCGAAATAATCCCTGCATTCACACCGATGAAAATAGCAATGATCATCGCACAAAACGATAATTCAATTGTGGCCGCTAAATAAGGACCAATTTCTGCACTAATGGGAGACTGAGTTTTAATCGAGGTCCCTAAGTCTCCTGTTAATAAACTTTTAAAGTATTCCCAGAATTGGATATATAACGGTTGGTCAAGCCCTAATTCCTTCGTTAAGGCCTCAACCGCTTCCTTTGTCGCCTGTTGCCCAAGGATGAGTTGTGCGGGATTTCCAGGAATAGCATGAATAAGTGAAAACACAATAATCGACATTCCGATTAAAACGGGAATCAGCATCGTTAATCTACGAATTGTATAAGAAACCATCTCATCACCTTCTTTCTGAAAAATGACTAATTGCTTTTAAAATATGTACTTTTAAAAAAGAGGAGCAAAGCTCACTCCTCTTTTTTCCTCTTATTCTATCGTTACATTAGTAAAAGGCTGAGTTCCCGTTGGATGTGGAATAAAACCTTTGATTGAACTTTTCCCTGCAAGTTGTGGAATCGAGTGAGCGATCGGAATCCACGGTGCATCATTATGGATGATTTCTTGAGCCTTTTTATATAGGGCGTCGCGTTTCGCTTCATCTACAACGGTTTGTGCTTCGATTAAAATTTTATGCAATTCTTCATTGGCATAACGAGAATAGTTGTTTGAGCCAATACTATCTTTATCTAGTAGTGTATAAAGGAAGTTATCCGCATCCCCATTATCGCCAGTCCAACCAAGCATGAACATTGGAGATTCACCCGCTTGAACCTTTTCTAAATAAGTGGCCCATTCCATTGTCACAATCTTTACTTTTACACCAATTTTTTCAAAGTCCGCTTGGATTGCCTCTGCCAGTTTTTGACCATTTGGCATATATGGACGAGGAACAGGCATTGCCCATAATTCCATTGAAAATCCATCTTTATATCCAGCTTCTTCAAGAAGTTTCTTTGCCTTATCCAAATCGTATTCATAATCTTTAATCGCATCATTGTACCCGTTAATGGAAGGTGGCATTGGATTTATCGCAGGTTCTGCCGTTCCTTCATAGAAGTTTTTAGGCTCTTCGCTATTTACAATGAAATTGTAGAAAAATTAAAGTCTAGTTTTCTCAGATATTTAAAAACGGACAAGGGAATGAGTTCAATTGCTCGC
>NZ_JAUSUC010000081.1 GCF_030813365.1 Oikeobacillus pervagus | reverse complement strand
GTAGCGAGTAAATTGGTGAAATCCGGACGTTCACTGTATTTCAAAATGTCCTCAAGCTTTGTCTATGAACGCTTCTTTTGGGATGTACTGACCAGTGTGCAGCAGCTAACATTTAACTAAATAGCCATTTTAAAAAAATCGAACTCGCACCAAGGGGGAAGTCTGCCCAAAAATTGGTTTTCTCGCAAAGACTCGTTTCAAATCGTCTCTAACAAGGCTATTTTTTCGATCTCAATTTCCCTTAGCGTTATAAATTTCATGAAATTCTCAAAGTTTTAGATTGCGGTGAATAATTCAGGAATACAATAATTTTAGAAAAAAATACTGGAAATGGCGTTTTAATAATTTAGATTGAGGTGATTAAGAAATGGATATGGAAATTTTAGAAATGATAAATCAATATACTGAAAAAGGAGATTTTTTTGGAGAAATATCAGACGAAAACATAGTTATGATTGAAAAAAAATTAGGTTGTACTTTTCCGCCACAATATAGAGAGTTTGTTAAAAGGTTTGGTTCAGGAGGTATTTGTGGAGTTGAGGTATTGGGAGTAGAAGGAATGGAGTATGCATCAGTAGTCGATGATACTGAAAGATATAGAAAATTAGGATTATCAGAGAATTATTTGGTTATTGAAAATGTAGATGAATTTGTTTATTGTATTAACACGAAAGGTGATTACTATGTTATAAGATGGGATGATATCAGTAAGGAAGAAATAATTAGATACTCAACTTTTGATGAGTACTTAAAAGATAGCTTTCAAGAAGCAATTGTCAATTGGGATTAGAAATTAAAAACAAAAAAGCACATAAGCCAAATGAACGAGGAAGAACTTATTTTTGAAGTGGAAAGAAAAAGAATTGGTTGTTTAAAAGTACATACTCCATGATGGTTGTACCATCATAGAGTGTTATGTGCAATGATAGAATAAAAAATAAAGTACGAGCTTAGGCGAGATGACATTTTACCGGGTGATAAATATAAACACATGGAATGTATATAAAACTAACGAACTCGTACAAGCTCGTAATTTTTAATGTAGTAGTTGTCACGACATATAAAAGGTATCATACTGTTGCCATAAAACTTACAAATTTAATGCTACTTAAAAACAGATGAACTTAAAGCACTTGATTGTCAACTCGAGGCAACAAGTGCTTTTTTGCGTTTGAGCGTAGAAATTTAAAAGAGCATTATAATTTTATAAGTGCATTAAGTGTTAAATTTTTATTGTTGTTTTATAGATTGTAATGGCTATGTACAGTGTACGACGATAGTAGAGGAAAAAATAAAGGGTTGTATTATTTTTTGAAGTCATCGTAAAGTACGTTTTAACGGATGGACGGTAAGCCCCCATTCAAACAACGCATATTAAACACGCAGCACCTTCTGGTACGATACATTTATCAAACAAAGGAGGTGCTTTCCTAATGCCACAACAAAAATTAACGATCGTCCCCGTTACATTGCATACCGAAAATGAAAAATCTTTACTATCCACTTCTCCAAAAGAGCCTTCACCCAGTATTTGCATGATTAAAACGGCAAACGCTGAAATATCCTTCTATGTTGGCATAGATGAGCGCATCATCCAAACCGTTATGAGGGAGTTGAAACATTGGTGAAACATGATTATACGGATGTGAAGAATATCTATATCATTTGTGGAAAAACGGATATGCGTAAAGGCATTGACGGATTGGCCACACTGATTCAGGATTCTTTCGAACTGGACCCGTATGGGGATTCCATTTTTTTATTTGCAGGGTGGAGTAAAGATCGCTATAAATGTTTATATTTCGATGGGGATGGCTTCGCCATGCTTTATAAACGTTTAGATAATGGAAAACTCCAATGGCCCAAAGATGAAAAGGAAGTACGCAAACTGACACAACGGGAGCTTCGCTGGCTCCTTGAAGGTCTATCGATTCAGCAACCAAAGGCCATTCAACCATCGCCAAAAGGTGCGTTCTAAATTCGCTCAAGTCCTTATTTTTCTCTTTATTTCACTGTTCGAACTGATTATAATAAAAAGAACGAAACCGAACGGAAAGTGGTGAAGGGTGTGGCGAACGTTTCTTCTGCGAATGGGAATCAACCTGAGAAATTAATTCGACTTCTCGAAGAACAATTGGCACAGATGAATCAGCAAAATAAAGAACTATCGAAAAAGTTAGATCAATCATTGAAGCAGAACGAGGCGCTAACCGAACAACTCCGCCATTTGAACAAGCTTTTATATGGATCGAAAACAGAGAAGTCTAAATACAATGCACCAGATGGACAAGTGTCACTATTTGATGATGACCCATCTTTTCCTGGTTCTGAGCACACAGAAGAACAAAGCCAACAGACGATTTCTTATACTGTTGTACGAAATGTTCAAAAGAAAAAGAGAAATGATTCATTACGTGATGATGTTGAAATAGAGGAGATTCACCATCATCCAGAAAATACACTCTGTGACTGTTGTCAAAATCAAATGATGGAAATTGGTCGTACGGTTGTCCGTGAAGAAGCAAAATTTATTCCGGCAAAAATGATGAAAGTGCAGCACATTGAACACGCTTATGAATGTAAAAACTGCAAAGGCGATTCATCTCAGCAAGCCAAGATTAAACGTGGGAAAGCACCACAACCAGCTATTCAACGGAGCATGGCGAGTTCTAGCGTACTTGCCAAAGTGATCTATGATAAATTTGTACAGTATTTGCCCCTATACCGTCAGGTAAAGGAATGGGATCGTTATGGCTTAAATACGAATGATAAGAACCTCTCTAATTGGGTCATCCGTGCATCACATGATTGGCTATTACCTGTTTACGACTACATGAAGCATTTGATGATGACTAAATCTCTTTTACATGTCGATGAAACGTATGGGCAAATTATTAACC
This sequence comes from Oikeobacillus pervagus, assembly GCF_030813365.1. Classification (NCBI taxonomy): domain Bacteria; kingdom Bacillati; phylum Bacillota; class Bacilli; order Caryophanales; family Bacillaceae; genus Oikeobacillus; species Oikeobacillus pervagus. The sequence goes on along the minus strand of NZ_JAUSUC010000081.1, from coordinate 3,262 downwards.
GTTCCGATGGAAAGTCTGGACAAACGAATGCCTATAATTGGGTATTTCGAAGTGTGCCAAGCCAAGGTCCAATAATAACTCTTTTTAAAAGTTCATTATCACGTGCTCGATCTGTTCTTGAGAGTTTTATCAAAGGCTTTTCTGGAACCATTATTTGTGATGGCTATTCTGCTTATGACAAAATAGAAGGGGTCACTTTTGCGAATTGTTGGGCGCACACCCGTCGCTACTGGTTAAAAGTAGACAGCAAAAATGGACAAATCGGTGTAAAATATTGTGACGATTTATACCGACTTGAAAGGAAATTCAAGCATTTGTCTCCAAGTCAGCGAAGGAAAAAGCGCCAAAAGTACTCTAAGCCTATCGTTGAAAAATTCCTAGATTGGGTTGAAAAATCACCATTCTACGGAAAAAATGCGCTAGCAAAGGCAGCTGAATATACTTTAAACAGAGCAAATGGTCTAAAAGCGTTTTTAATGGATGGTCGTATCGAAATTGATAATAATCCGGCTGAAAATGCCATTAGACCAAGTGTGATCGGTCGGAAAAACTGGATCCACTCAGTTAGTGAAGCTGTTGCAAATGCCAACGCGATCTGTTTAAGTATCACGGAAACGGCAAAAGCAAACGGCGTGGACTTTTATCGATATTTATTAAAGTTACTGACGGATTTACCCAATCTAGATATCTATCAACACCCGGAAATTTTAAAGCAATATATGCCTTGGTCAAAAATGATTCAAGCTGAATGTAGAAATAAAGTGAAATAACCGTACATCTGACAAAAAAGTCATGTTATACGGTTATTTGTCATGCGGGCCGGAAAGGCACGCTTATTTTTATAATTCGGGCTTACGATGGACGTTATGCACACGTTATCCGCAAAAAACGGGTAAAAGTTACAGGGACTTTAATTGCTGTAACGGGAAGGGGCTCAATATGGGAGAGAAAGTAGTTGGTTACATACGAGTTTCAACGGAAGGACAAGTACGTGATGGGTATAGTTTAGCGTATCAAGTAGAAGAGATTGAACGTTACTGTAACGAAAATAATTTAGAACTACTTCGTGTGTATGAGGATAGAGGATTAAGCGGAGCGACTGTTGATGAAGATGGATTAACAGTTGAACGTGAAGGTCTACAAGAGCTATTGTCGGATATTGCATATCATCAAGTGGGCAAAGTTATTGTACTAAATACATCTCGGTTATGGCGCTCTGATATGGCAAAAGTGTTAATACAACGAGAGCTAAAGAAATACAAGGTAGATGTGAAAGCAATTGAACAACCGAATTATAGTATATACACGCATGACCCAAATGACTTTTTAGTAAATGGCATGTTAGAACTATTAGACCAATATCAACGTCTTGAGATTGCATTAAAGCTAAGTAGAGGGAGAAAGAAGAAAGCGGAACAAGGTGGATATGCAGGTGGCGGTGTGATGTTTGGTTACAGGGCAAACAAAGGACAAAAAGTGTTAGAAGTGGATACTAATAAAGCAATCGTTGTACGTAGGCTATTTGAGCTACGACACTTTTTTAAGCATTGGTCACTTACTCAATTGGCAGAAAGACTGAATATGGAAGGCTATTGTATAGAGAAAGGGAAGCTGTTTACGAAAGTACAAGTGAAACGCATGTTAGATAGAGAGAATTTTTATCGTGGCATGTATAAATACGGGAAAATACAAACAAAAGGACAACATCCAGCAATTATATAACAGTCGTACTTAAAAAATCGCTCATTTTACTATATGTACTTATGAAATTATGAAAATGGATAGGCTTGGGTACCTATGCGCATCGGAAGATGAACGCTCGAACTAAGGTTGCCGACATTTTTATATATGACTAAATCATTGAATAGAGGGATGAGTTATGCATAATAGGCAGAATTATTTGTATGTAGGAGTAGATTTACATAAGCAGCATCATACGGCTGTTATTATTAATTGTTGGCAAGAGAAACTAGGAGAAATACAATTTGAGAATAAACCATCTGCATTTTCGAAGTTTTTACTAGAAGTAGAGACATATGTGTGTGATGGGATAACTGTTGTATTTGGTTTAGAAGATGTTGGTGGTTATGGAAGAGCATTAGCAAAATATTTAGTAGATCACGAACAGGTAGTGAAAGAAGTAAATCCAGCTTTATCATTTTTAGAACGCAAAAGTGAGGTAATGATTAAAAAGAACGATAGTTGGGATGCGGAATGTGTAGCACGCATATTGGTAAACAAATTTAATCAATTACCAGATGCAAAGCCAAACGATTTATTTTGGTCGATACAACAATTGGTTTCAAGAAGGAATGCATTAGTAAAAGCACAAAGTGCATTAAAGAACCAATTACATATTCAATTAAATCACCATTATCCAAGTTATAAAAAGTTTTTCTCAGAGTTAGATGGAAAAACAGCATTAGCGTTTTGGCAGCAATATCCGTCACCCTCTTGTTTAGAGGGGACGAATATAAAGCGATTAACAGCTTTTTTATTAGATGTTAGCAACAATACATGTTCAGTAAAGAAAGCAAGCGAAATATTAAAACTTGTAAAAGAAGATGGACATACAATGAAGGAATATCAAGAAACACGAGATTTTTTAGTAAGAAGTATTGTACGGGATATTGAGTTTAAAAAGACAGAAATGAAATACATCGAGAGAGAATTAAAACAGCTAGTAAAACTACTAGATTATCAATTAGAAACGATGTCGGGAATAGAACTTGTGACGGCATCAGCATTAATTGCAAAAATTGGAGATGTAAGACGATTTCCAAATGCCAACAAATTAGCACGATTTGCGGGGATTGCGCCTGTTTACTTTGGTTCTGGTGGGAAAGGTAAGGTGCATAAAAACAAACAAGGAAACAGGGCGCTACACGCTTTATTTTATAATTTAGCTGTACAGCAAGTGCAAGTAGCAAAAGGAAGTAAGATGCCACGAAACCCAGTGTTTCATGCGTACTATCAAAAGAAGCTTAAAGAAGGTAAAACAAAAGGACAAGCACTTGTGTGTATTATGAGAAGGCTTGTCAACATTATATACGGAATGATGAAATATAAAACAGCCTATGAATTGCCGATAGTGGAAGAAAAAGAAGTAGTTTAATAAGGTTTTACAGGGTTTGCTTTTTTATTGTGAGGGTTTAAGATTACAACATAGGGTACGGGAAAAGGTAGTAAGATAGAGGATATATCTAAATTAACTACAGAAGATATCCCGACTGCAAAAAGTGGCAAATTTAATGATTTCTTT
>NZ_JAUSUC010000080.1 GCF_030813365.1 Oikeobacillus pervagus | reverse complement strand
GTCTCTAACTAGGCTATTTTTTCGGTCTCAATTTCCCTTAGCGTTATAAATTTCATGAAATTCTCAAAGTTTTAGATTGCGGTGAATAATTCAGGGATATAATAGGAATCAGAATATTTTACTAGGTTATTAATTTTTTGCTGAGGGTCAGTAGTATAATGGATCAAAAGCTATTTGTCGTAGTGAATTTGATTAGGAGGGAGATCGGTGGAAGAACAATTATTGTTTATTGACTTTGAATTTTCAATGCCAGATGGAAAACAGTATGAGCGTGGATTTTACCCAGAAATTATTGAAGCTGGGATTGTTGTCGTACGAAAACAACAAATTTATAAAACGATTTCTTCATACGTCACTCCAGTTGCCTTTCCAAAATTAACAAATCGTTGCAAGCGATTTCTTGGGATCACTCAGGAGGAAGTAGACAACGGGATTGCCTTTTCTGAATTAAATGAATTATTTACAGAATTAAGTGCAAATAAAAAGAATAAAGTAGTGACGTGGGGAAATATGGATATGAAGGTTTTGAGGGATAATTGCTCGAAATCCAATATGTCATTTCCGCTTAATGGCGATTTTATCGACCTTTCAATGGAATACAAGCGCTTCTTCGGAAATCGTAATCAGACGGGACTGTGGAAGGCTGTACAAGAGTACGGAAAAGATGGGGTCGGTAAACACCACCGCGCATTAGATGATGCCATGACAACCTATCATATTTATAAGCTAGTGGAAAAAGATAAGCAATATATGAAAAAGGCAGAACCAACGACTATAGGGGATGTTGTTGATTTTTCAAAATTATTTAATAACCAGTTGGCTTGATAAACGGTTGTCTCAACGAAAAGAGCCTGACACTTTCAGCATGACCATTTAAATGGGATGGAAAGAGACTCAGGCGCTTATGAGACACTCGCTCCCTTAAAATTCGATGGAATAGAGGAGTTCGTATTCTTTTTGAATTGATTGTAGACTTTGCAAACTTTTCACTTGATACTCATTCTGCTCTTTTTGTAGCTCTTCTTTTAGATGATGAAAGGCCTTTTTAAGTGAATCGGTATAGACTGGAATCTCCCCATCATATGGTTTAACCATTTTAGAAGGAATATTCGCACGTTCACGAAAGGCTAATGCTTTACGTTCATGAAAAAAAGGGACATCGACCGTTTTGGGATGATGTAAATCTCCTTGGATCGGATGTTTTTCAACCGCTAGAATTTGCACGACGTAATGCTCACTCTTCTTGTCTATAATTTCCCCAATATATTTTCCGGTTTTATAAAAAGCAATCACATGTTCACCGATGTTCATTTTTCTACCCCCAATACCGTTTAATTACAACATAACAAAAAATAAGGAATAGCAGCAACTTTTAAATGAAAAAGATGATTTTTTGAAGCGAATAGTTTACAGTAGGGAAAGTGAGCACTAAAATTTTCCGAAATGTACATATTTTAATTTGAAAGGGGATTCATGCATGGCTTATACACAATTAAGTACAGAATTGTTAGACCAAGAAAAAGTAGCAGAAATGAAAACAAATAAAGGAACGATTAAAATTAAATTGTTTCCTAAACAAGCACCAAAAACAGTGGAAAACTTTGTAACTCATAGTAAAAATGGTTATTATGATGGTCTTATTTTTCACCGTGTCATTAAAGATTTCATGATTCAAGGTGGAGATCCTCAAGGAAATGGAACGGGAGGAGAAAGTATTTTTGGTGCACCTTTCGAAGACGAATTCTCACCTGAACTTTTCAATCTTCGTGGAGCATTATCAATGGCAAACGCTGGCCCTAATACAAATGGAAGCCAATTCTTCATCGTTCAAAATCAATCCATGGACCCAGGGTTTAGAGGTCAAATGGAAAAAGCAGGATACCCAGAAGAAATCATTTCTGCTTATATTGAAAACGGTGGTACACCTTGGTTAGACTTCCGTCATACAGTATTTGGACAAGTGATCGAAGGAATGGACGTTGTCGATGCCATTGCAAATGTCGAAACAGCTATGCAAGATCGTCCAAAAGAAGATGTCATCATTGAGACCATCACTATTGTGGAATAAGGTCAATCATTAGTAATCAGAAGAAATACAGGATTTTAACAGTCGCCCGTGGCGGCTGTTTTTATTTGGGGCTTAGTGTACTAAAAATTTAGAACTGTGGATAACCTTTTAAAAATGTTGTCCACGGCAAGCCTTCAACGCCTATCGTCTCTCCGTATTCTCCCTCCGATAAGTCAACATCAGCTCGTGGAATGCCTCGCTCTCCTTTCCTTTATCTCAGTCTAAACTTGCGAAATCCGTACGCCGATGGGCAGGCTCTTGGGCATATGTTCTTAAAAAAATAAAGAATAAATTTTCCTGTGATTGTCAATGTTTGCAATTGGTTTCATTGATGAAAGTTGTTATAATGAAAGATAAGTTGTCTGAAAGGGGTCTTGATGTTGTTACAACATTTTGTTTTGTTATTTTTGTATTTTCCTGAAGATAAGTCAGAATATATCCCCGCTGCCATATCGATGGCTATTTTTCTCGTATTTGCCGTCTTAACATTTATGTTTATTAAAAAAATTTCCAAAAAGGAAGAAAAAAAGACAGAAGAACTAGAAAAGCAATGGAAGAAGCAAAATGAATCAAACAAGCACTCCTAAATAAAGGGGCGCTTTTTTTGTTCGCTGATATATATGCGAATTTCCTAAGTAAGCGGGGCGAGGGGGCTGGCAATTGCCTATTTCCCAAAGGTATTTGCGTATTTCCCGTGAGGAATTGTACTAGTTCTCAGGGGATTTGCACATTTCCCGAGATTTATGCACATTTCCCGAGAATAATTGCGCTAGTTCGGATGATATTTGCACTTGAAGCCCGCGGTCTTATCCACTATACGAGGTCGAGGAGTGTGGTCAGGCAATTGCCTATTTCCCAAAGGTATTTGCGTATTTCCCGAGAGGAATTGCACTAGTTCACAGGGAATTTGCATATTTCCCAAGATTTATGCACATTTCCCGAGAATAATTGCGCTACTTCGGGTAATATTTGCACTTGAATCCCGCGGTCTTCTCGACTATACGAGGTCGAGGAGCGTGTTCAATGAATTGCCTATTTCCCAAAGGTATTTGCATATTTCCCAAGATTTATGCCTATTTCCCGAGAAAATATGCGCTACTTCGGGTAATATTTGCACTTGAATCCCGCGGTCTTCTCGATTATACGAGGTCGAAGAGTGTGGTCAGTGAATTGCTTATTTCCCAGAGGTATTTGCGTATTTCCCGTGAGGAATTGCGCTAGTTCACAGGGGATTTGCACATTTCCCAATATTTATGCCTATTTCCCGAGAATAATTGCGTTAGTTCGGGTAATATTTGCACTTGAAGCCCAGCATTATTTTAATCCATGCAGGGTGCTTGTCCTTAATGCCTATAATTTTGATATCCCTTTTGAATGAAGTTTCCCCATCTTGTCTAGACTGTTGGTAGAACAATGTTGGAGGAGGAAAAATGAAAAAAATATTCGCATGTTTGATTATGATTGGATTATTGGTTGGATGTGCAGAGCAAAAGCCTAAAAAACTTGATGTTGATATGAAAAATCCGGATGGGGATTCTATCGGAAAAATCACCTTGGAGGAACAAGCAGATGGGGTACAATTATCCTTGGACTTAAAGGGCTTACCACCTGGCCCTCATGCGATCCATTTTCATGAAAAAGCTACTTGTAAGCCGCCTACTTTTACATCAGCAGGGGATCATTTTAATCCTGAAGGGAAGGAACATGGCTTATTAAATCCTAAAGGAGCTCATAATGGCGATCTCCCGAATATTATTGTGAAAGATGATGGATCAGTCAAAGAAAAAATCATGGCTTCACAAGTGACTCTATCAGAAGAGAAAAATTCCCTTTATACGAAGGACGGAACATCGATCGTTATCCATGAAGACCAAGACGACGGCATGAGCCAACCTGCTGGCAATGCTGGAGACCGTATCGCGTGTGGAGAGATTTCATCTGATAAAAAAATAAAATAATGGATATTCTAGCGTAACAAATCAACATATGATATAGTTTCTAATGAAAAAACTTAAGAAAAAATTCTATGGTTCCATCTATAGGAGAGGTTCGCGAACTCCCTCTATAAAAAACTAAGGAAAAACCTTTTCTCCTTAGAATAGGTTTTTTCATTTTTTGAACATTCAGCAGGGGATAAAAACCAGTTGAATGAAGTTTCAATTTATAGGGCTTGTTCACTGAATCATTTTTTCTTCACCATTATTTTGAGGAAGGAAGATGAAGAATGAAGAACGAGAAAGCTGTCGTGGTGTTCAGTGGAGGACAAGATAGCACCACTTGTCTATTTTGGGCAAAGAAACGATTTAAAGAAGTTCATGTGGTGACATTTGATTATGGTCAACGCCATCAATTGGAAATTGAATGTGCGAAGGAAATTGCCAATGATTTAAATGTCCCCCATCATATATTGAATATGTCGTTATTGAATCAACTGGCACCGAATGCTTTAACAAGATCAGATATTGAGATTACAGAAAAAGAAGGGGAGCCACCTTCCACCTTTGTAGAAGGAAGAAACTTGTTGTTTTTATCTTTTGCTGCTGTATTGGCGAAGCAACATGGAGCCAGACATATCATCACAGGGGTGTGTGAAACGGACTTCAGCGGCTACCCCGATTGTCGAGATGCCTTTATTAAATCATTAAATGTGACGCTCAATTTAGCGATGGACTATTCATTTGTTGTCCATACGCCATTAATGTGGTTGGATAAAGCAGAAACATGGGAGTTAGCAGATGAATTAGATGCCTTCGATTATGTACGAGAAAAAACACTCACTTGCTATAATGGAATCAAAGGCGACGGCTGTGGGGAATGCCCTGCATGTCATTTAAGACAACGCGGATTAAAAACATATTTGGCGAAAAGAGGGGGAGGAGGAAAATGATGCAGCAAATCTACCCGGCCCCTTATCATCATTTTCGTTTTGAATTGAATAAAGACTTTCATTTTGCCGCCGCTCATTATATTCCATGCGAGGATGCCGGCAAATGTCGACAAGTCCATGGTCATACGTATTTTGCCAATATCACGATTGTCGGTAATGAGCTAAATGATTCTGGATTTCTAGTAAACTTTCAAGATTTAAAAAAACTGATTCATCAACGATTTGACCATACTCTTTTAAATGAAGATTCTTTATTTGATGATCAAGATAGCGAGAAATTCCCGACGACGGAAATCGTAGCGAAAACAGTAGCTGAAATCATCCAACAACATTTAGATCAGTTACCGAATAAACCAAAATGTATCCAAGTTTTCTTGCGGGAGACCCCTACAAGTTATTGCGTGTACCGTCCCATATCAGGAGCCAATCTATCATGAAAAAGCTTCCGGTATTAGAGATTTTCGGGCCAACGATCCAAGGGGAAGGGATGGTCATCGGTCAAAAAACGATGTTTGTCCGCACAGCAGGATGTGATTATTCCTGTTCATGGTGTGATTCTGCGTTCACTTGGGATGGTTCGGCTAAAAAGGACATTCAATGGATGACTGCGGAAGAAGTTTGGGTGAAATTACAAGAAGTTGGTGGGGAATCTTTTTCTCATGTAACAATTTCAGGGGGAAATCCAGGCCTGTTGCCACAAATAGCTGAATTCATTAGAGTGTTAAAAGCAAATGGCATCCAAACGGCACTGGAAACCCAAGGAAGTAAGTGGCAAGATTGGTTTACAGAAATTGATGAATTAACGATTTCACCAAAACCGCCAAGCTCCCATATGGAAATTGATGAGGAAGTTTTACGGAAAATAGTCGAACGATTAGAGGAATCAGGAACCACTTTTAGTCTAAAAACCGTTATTTTCGATGAAAAAGACTTAACCTTTGCCAGAAACCTATATAAAATGTTCCCGAATACTTCATTCTTTTTGCAAGTAGGGAATGAAGATACGGCTGAACAGGATCACCAAACATTGCTGATGACCCTTCTGAAAAAATACGAATGGCTTGTCGAGGAAGTCATGAAAGATAGCGTTCTGAAAAATGTCAGAGTGCTCCCCCAACTCCATACCTATATATGGGGGAATAAACGAGGAGTATAAATCAGGTGGAGAGAACAAAACTGTTCTTCTCCACCTGATTTTTTGCTTTTTATAGAAAAAATGACCATTATCCGCATAACATACAGGGGCAGTGTGAGATTCTGAACTTTTGAACATTTCCCTCGAACTTTTGAACATTTCCCTCGAACTTTTGAACATTTCCCTCGAACTTTTGACTATTTCCCAAGAGGATATGCGCCGCTTCTCGGGGGATTTGCGCCTGAACCTGTGGGATTTGAACATTTCCTGTGATTTATGCCCATTTCCCGTTCATATATGCGCTCCTTCAGCCAAGTGTCTCCCTTTCTCTCGTACGGAAGGAGTGAGGGAGGCGTTTGAACAT
>NZ_JAUSUC010000079.1 GCF_030813365.1 Oikeobacillus pervagus | reverse complement strand
TGAAGAAAATAGTCAGTCCCCTACATATTGGCTTTCAACTAAATATTAATTGTGCTTCACAGGAAGGTCTTGGGCTAAAAAGCATAAGTACATCTTAATTGTCACGTGAACTTAGAGATGTCCTCAAAAACTTTTGGTAATAAATCAAAGTGGGGCTGTATAATAAGTCCCTAAAATAAAGGCAGTAGAGAAAAACGACTCGTCTTTCTCTACTGCCTTTTATGTTTTTTCTCTTTTCTCCTGAAAGTAGCTGGCGGATGCCTGCTACTTTCAGGAGATTGTGGGCTAATGCCACAATCCCGAACTCGACATCGACCACACGTGCCACATGATGATCAGGTATGAGTGCTTCAATATCGAAAATAGCTTGAATTTGACGATTATCGTAGGATTTAAATGTCGGAGCTAGTTGCCGTTTGGAGGTCTTTTTTTCCTCTTTCTCTGGAAGAAGAGTCATTTGCGTGTTATAATTTTCAGTAGTAATCTTCGGATTGCACATAAAAAATCGCCTTTTCTGTAATGTAGTGTGGTAACTTCATTTTACAAGATAGGACGATTTTTTTGTGCAATTTTTTAGAAAAAAAAAGAAAAGGGGCTCCAGAAAATCAGTTTTCACTGACTTTCTGGACAGCCCCTTTTTTCATGATCGATGGAGCTTAAACAAAAGCATCTCGATAATCATTTCCTTTTTCATAGAGCTCGTTTTCATTTCGTAGTCGCATTGGGCCAATAAATCGATGATTCTCATTAATTCTTGTTCTGAAAAATCCCTTGCTTGACCCGCTGCCAATTTCACACGAAAAGGGTGAACCTTTATTGCTCCAGCAATTTGCGGTTGCCCATATCCTCTCCGTGATAATTCTTTTACTTGATAAATCAATCGAAACTGTGACGCGATAATGGCTAATATTTTGATCGGTTCTTCTTTTTGTTTTAATAGATCATAATAAATTCTTAGTGCCTCATCGATTTTTCGCTTTAATATTCGATCTACAATAGAAAAAATATCTTGTTCCAATGATCTTGAAGTGAGTTTTTGAACCATTTCCACATCAATTTTTCCTGTATTTGAAGCATAAAGCGATAATTTCTCCACTTCATTTGTTAATTGCAATAAATCTGTCCCAGCTAATATGAGCAATTGCTCAATTGCCTCGTTACTCATCTCGATTTCATTTCGCTTCGCAATTTCTACAATCCATTTTTTTAATTCTTGTTCATTTAATTTTTTTGCTTCTAGCACTGTGGCTTTTTTCTTTAATAATTTTGTGAGTTTCTTTCGCTCATCCAATTTTTCATATGGAGCGATAAATACAATGACAGAAAATGGGGCTGGTTCTTCTAAATACTTCTCTAATTTCTTTAAATGATGTTCCATTTTTTCCGCTTTATCTTTTGACTTTTCAGCAGTTAGAAATATAGGGTTATGTAAAAAAACTAACCGTCGTTCTCCCAAAAATGGTAATGTTTCAGCATCTTCTAGGGTAAGCTCGATCGGAGTTTCTTCTAAATCATAAGAGGAAAAATTAAAATCCATTTCCTCTTCTGTTAATACATTCTCCAATAATTTTCTTTTTGTTTCTTTAATAAAAAAAGATTCTTTACCAAATAATAAATAAATATTCGAGAACTTTTTGTTTTCAATATCTTTCCATATGCTAATCAATGCTTTTCTCCTCATCTTTATTTCGTGGCAAGCTCTTATCTATATGGTAAAAAAGCATTTCAATCTTGGCAAGGGGGAACTTCTATCGATTAAAAAGTTTCCCCTCGCGATCTATATGAACGTTGTTAAAGAAGGCCCGGGAATCTTCTTTAAACCAACGGTACTACCTTTAATACAAGAGGGAAAAATGATCCCTTTCTAAAAATGAGGAAAAGGAGAGGTTCTTGATTATATTTTCAACAATCGGAAACAAATTATAGGTGTTAACTCTTGTCATTTGTGGAAAAGGGGATATGTCAACATCATTTGTGAAGATTCATCAACATATTTTTCTTTACTGTTGGAAGATTGAGCTTTTTATAGCATCAACTATAGATTTTTTAAATCGTATCGTCTATACTAAAAAAGAAATAGGAGGGGTAGTTGTGAACGAATTTGAAAAAAACGTCCAATCAAAACGTAATGATGCAGTTGATTCAGCAGTTGGATTCATTGTTTCATTTGGTTTTTTTGCTACATTGTTTATTATTGCTACAGCTATCAAACTTATGGGATAATAAACTAAGTAAGAAGTTCGTCTTTTTAGGCGAACTTCTTTCTTTTTTCTGCAGCTGTGATTCTTTGTACTATATGCTATGGGCTTTGTATGAAAAACGTTCCTTTTTGCCCGTAAAATTTATAAGATATTTCGCCATGTTCATCCGTCCGTAACATTTTCACCCTCCTTTTTTTTAATGACTCCATTACCTCACGATGTGGATGTCCATATCGATTCCCTTTACCAACAGATATAATCGCGTAGGAAGGTGAAAGCATATCTAAAAATGGTTCAGTTGTTGACGTCCGACTCCCATGATGACCGACCTTTAAAATATCTACATTCACATGATATCTTTTCACCAAGTCTTCTTCCCCTTCTTTTTCCAAATCGCCCGTTAATAACCAGGTTTTTCCTCCTAGCTCCATATACAATACGAGCGAATCATCATTTCCTTCATATCGAGTATCAGCAGGATGGAGGAAAGAAAAGAAAGCCCCTTGAACTGTCCATGATTGACCGGCGATTCCATATTGTACAGGTATTTCTCTTCTTTGGGCTTGATGGATGATATTCTTCATTACAGCTTTTGCTTCCGATCCTGGGCTAATGATGATTTCCTTTATTTTTAGATGTTCCATTATTTCAATAGAGGCGCCAATATGATCATAATCACTATGGGTTAAAATAAGCTTATCAATTTGAGTGATTCCCTTACTTTTAAAATAAGGAATCAAAACATCCTCACCAATCGAAAACGATTGCTGTCGTTCCTTCCAATGCTCTTTTTTAAATGGCAACACTCCTCCCGTGTCAATTAAATAGGTCCCTTTAGAATATGGTAGACGAACCAATATCGAGTCCCCTTGCCCAATATCAATAAAGTTGACCTCGCCTTGTGGATGGCAAAATGGAAGAAATAAATGAAAAACGATGGTCAAGACCACCACGAAGCTACCGTAGATCAGACCTCTCTTCTTCTCCCATATAATAAAAGCACAGATGGTTGCCATAATATAAAGAGCGAGTAATAGATCATTTGGTATTCCTGTGATGATCGTGGCATATTTCCATTGGGATAATCGAATGGCCACTTCATGAATAGGTTGAACAATGACCATAAAAACAGGGAGCAAAGACATTATACCTGGAAGAAAAAATTGGAGTAAAAACGTCCCTAGTATGAAAGGAAGAACAATAAACGCATAAAACGGCACGAAAAACAAATTTGTAATAAGGGATAAAAAGGAGATTTCAAAAAAATGAAAGAGCATGATCGGGATACTCGCGGTTTGGGAGATAACGGTGATGGCAAACATTTTACTAAAAAGGGTTTGAAATATTGGAATGATTCGGGTGGAAGATAGGATTAAAGAGAAACTAACCGCATAAGAAAGTTGAAAACCAACATGATAGATTAAATAAGGCTGTAGGATCAAAACAATCAGCAAACTACAGCTAAGAGCATCCAATGGTGTCCATTTCTCTGGCCTTTGCAACGAGAGTAGGACAACGATCGTCATCAATGTTGCACGAATAACTGGTGGAGATCCCCCAGCTACAATCGCATAAATCGGAAGAAAAATGAGGAGGATGATGTTTGCATATTCTTTTGTGATTCCCATTCTAATTAGAATATAAAACAATGCCCCTGAAATCAGTCCGACATGCAATCCTGAAATCGCTAGTAAATGAATAATTCCTAGTCGTTGGTAAGCTGTCAATAACTCATCTTCAGCTAAAGAGCGATCCCCAAATAGCAAGGCCGCCGCAATCCCCTTTAATTCATCAGGATAGTCTTCCTTAATGATCTCGGTCATAGAATGTCTCCATTCAAATAATGTTGAGAGAATGCTTCGAGGGGCAGGCTTGCAGGAAGATAGGGAAATAAATTGAGGTTCAAGGATCCAAAAAATTTGCTGCTGGTTTAGAAATTTCTCAAACTGAAATCCATTTTCATTTCTGATCCCATTTGGCTTTTTAAGTGTACCTTGGATAAGACAGGATCGGTTATGTGGAAGGAATTTTTCTATTTGTTCCTTATTTTGTTCGGATGGGATTCGATAATATAGTTTCAACTTTTCCTGCCGATCTGTTTTTACTGTTGCTTTTAATAAATCACCATCTACTGTCATATCAGGTGAAATCGTAAGTTGAAATCTTGATTCCTCCCCAGAATAAAGGGAAATTTGTTGGGATTCTTTATAATTTCCGTAAAAATAAAACAGGAAAAAAATGAGGATGGAAAGAGAAAGAAATGGTTTGGGTAGTTTGAAGAGCAGATAAAGAATGAGAAAAGAGAAAACAAGCAGGACACCCCTATTACTTGGAAGTGCCCATACATACCCATAAAGAGCAAAAACAGCAAAATAAACGATTTTTCCTTTCATGTATACACCTTTCATTCGGTTTTTTCAAATAGGATGAAATGAATGAATTATGACTCCGACAATAGTAGTTCATTCAATGGTAACTCTAGTGGGACTTTTTCTACTTTCACCCCTGCTTTTTCAAACAGATCGACGGCGTAAGGATTATTTTTATAGTCTTTCGCGTAGTACACCGTTTTAATCCCCGCTTGTATGAGTGCTTTCGTGCATTGTAAACACGGGAAATGGGTGACATAGATTTCAGCACCTTCAGTCGGGACCCCGAATTTTGCACATTGTAACAAGGCATTCATCTCCGCATGAATCGTGCGAACACAATGATTATCAATTACATAGCACCCTTCATCCACACAATGAACATCTCCGGCAATAGATCCGTTATATCCCCCTGCGATTATTCGTTTATCCCTTACAATAGTTGCTCCAACTGTTAATCTAGTACATGTGCTTCTTAATGCAAGTAAATGACTTTGAGCCATAAAATACTGATTCCAAGAAATTCTATTCACAATACAGTCTCCTTTTTAAACGTTCTCCTACTACCAGTTTATCCGGATTTTTTTTATTTCGTCAAATACTTATTTGATCTTGCAGTTTCTCAAAAGTTTTTTCCCCTATTCCTGAAATATTTTTCAGATCCTCAATTTTTTGAAATGGCCCGTTTGTTTCCCGATATTCAATAATCGTTTGAGCTCGAGTTTCACCAATTCCAGGAAGCTTTTGCAATTCATCTGAAGTTGCTGTGTTAATATTGATTAAAGCTTGCTCGCTATTACCATTCATACTTGGAGAGGTTGTCGTAGCCGGGCTAGATATACCTTGAATCTCTTCCCCAACTTTTGGCACATACACAATCATTTCGTCTTGTAATTTCTGTGCAAAATTAACTTTCGATTCATCCGCATCTTCTACAAATCCCCCAGCCTTTTGTATAATATCATAGACCCTTTCATCACGACTCCCTTGGTACATACCAGGTTTTACTACAGCCCCTTTCACATCCACCATCACCAGTTTCGGAACATTTTTTTCTTCTTGTTCTTCTCTTCCCGGTGATGGAGGCATGGAAGGTTCCTCTAAGGAAAGGCTAGTTTCTTGTATATTAGTACCCTCGATGTTTGTGCTTTGGAAATATTGAAAGAGGATAAAACCAAAAATGAGGCAACCACCCCCTAAAATCATTTTATATTTTTCAATAAATGTTTTCATAATCGCACTTTTCACCTCATGGTCATATTTTTCTTATCATGAACATATGTTTTAAGAGAATTCCCACAAAAGGAGGGGACAGGTATGAAAATAGGAATCATTGGTACCGGAAATATGGGGAGTATCATTATGGAGGCATTGTTGGAAGCAAAAGCCATCCCCCCTTCAAGCTTATATATTTACAATCGAACATTAGAAAAAGCTGTTCAACATCAAAAAAACTACCCTCAAATCACGGTGTGCCAAAGTAATGGGGAATTAATTGAAACTTGTGATTTAATTTTCATCTGTGTAAAACCGAAACAATCCTACCCATTATTACAACAGCATCAACAGCTCTTCACTCGTCAAAAATGTGTTGTCTCGATTACAAGTCCAATTAGTACTGACCAATTAGAGTCCGTAGTCTCAAGTTCTTGTATTAGGATGATTCCAAGTATTACAAATCGTGCCTTATCAGGAATTACATTGTTTACCTTTGGAAACTGCTGCGAAAAGGAATGGAAGGAATATTTATGGACAACTATGAAGATGATTTCAACTCCAATTGAAATCGAAGAAAACATTACGAGGGTCGCATCAGATATTGTAAGCTGTGGTCCTGCATTTTTTAGCTATTTAACAAGGAAGTTTATTAATGGTGCCGTTAATCAGACTGAAATCGACGAAACCAAAGCAACGATCCTCGCGTCTGAAATGTTAATTGGCTTAGGAGAATTATTAAAGAAAAAGATTTATACATTGCCAACTCTTCAAGAAAAAGTCTGTGTAAAAGGTGGAATTACTGGGGAAGGAATTCGGGTGTTAGAGGACGAAATAGGAGAAATGTTTGAAAAATTATTCCAAGCAACACATGAAAAATTCGCAGAGGATTTAACGATAACAAAAAATCAATTCGGATAATTATACTATTCGCTAAGTAGATGAAAAATCCTTCATAGAATTAAAAAAAAGTCCTTTTCCATTAATAAAATGGAAAGGACTTTTTTGGCTAGCTACGGCTCCTTGCCACTCGAGGTCAACTGTCAATCTCCTTCAGAGGGAAAATCGCCCTCTTTCGGATCTTGCCACTTGCTTGTCGTGGCAGGACAGTCGCCTTCGCTTTTCTTGGCTAGCTACGGCTCCTTGCCACTCGAGGTCAACTGTCAATCTCCTTCAGAGGGGAAAACCGCCCTCTTTCGGACCTTGTCACTTGCTTGTCGTGGCAGAACAGTCGCCTT
>NZ_JAUSUC010000078.1 GCF_030813365.1 Oikeobacillus pervagus | reverse complement strand
TATCCATTATAAAGGACTTTTTCTTTGCGCAAAACAATAAAATTGAACATTTCGAGTATTTTTAATAATAAAATTAATTTAATGCAATGCTAGTGAAATTCACTTGTAAATTATAAGCACTGTTTGATTTATCAAGCATTGCAATATTTAATTGGGTTCTTCCCTTTCTATTTGCATAGACTGGATCATTGACCGTTTCAGCAGTAGCAAATAGAGAAATAATAAACGGTACATCTATTTACTCGGTGGAAACCTGTCCTTCGCCACAATGTGATTATTACAGCCGATTGTAATCTGATAACACCCAGTGAAGAAATCCTTAAAAAGGGTCACCGCAAGCCTATAACGCATTTGCTTAGCTTCTTTATCCAAATATTGTCCTTTTGCGACATTACGGTTATGCTTTAAGAATTCCAAATTAGATATCCTACAATCCATATGGCCATGATTCATATGATCAACAACATAGCCTTTTTCTATCAAATCTCTAAGAACAACATCACCATACCACTTAGCCATCATATATCGATGAAGACATCCACCAAGTGTGGCATTAGTTGGATACCCATTTGATAGTGTCCACGTATAAGTAGACAGCTCCTCATAATAATCCTCTCGATACGTTGCAAAAGCTATCTGTTCCCGGGACGATTCTCTTGCTTCTTCTACTTGCCATCTACTATCGAAAGTGCGCCGTCCCTGTGCTTCCATCGAGTAAGGCTTATTGAAAAATGACAGTGTATTTTAAGAAAGTAGAACGATAATAAAATATAAAACACTTTCCTTGACCCTGTACTATGGTACAGGGTTTATAATTTATATAAGGTGAGGTAGATGCAATACCGTATTGGAGAACTGGCTGAAAAGTGTAGCCTTAACAAAGAGACCATTCGATATTATGAGCGTTTAGGATTAATTCCAGAGCCTAATCGTACCGAAAAAGGATATCGAATGTATTCCCTACAAACGATTGATCGATTGAATTTCATAAAACGGATGCAGGAATTGGGATTTACCTTAAATGAAATTGATAAATTGCTAGGGATTGTCGATCACAACGAAGTAAAGTGCCGTGACATATATGATTTTACTGTTCTTAAATTAGAGGACATTAAGCGTAAAATTGAAGATCTTAAAAAAATTGAACGAATGTTGTTAGACCTTAAAGAAAGATGTCCTGAAAATAAAAATATTTATGAATGTCCTATTATCGAAACTTTAATGGATTAAGAAAAGACAGCAGAAGAATACTTATAGAAATAATAAATTGTAAAGGTGGAAGAATGATGGAAGATTGTTGTAGTAACGTTAAAGAAATAAAAATTGAAAGTAATGGTAATTGTCCATCGTGTAAAAATAAAGCTAAAAGTGTAAAGTTGATTACACTAAAATCATTACTTAAACCATCTGCATTAGAAACATTAAACTCTAAAGAAAATCACTATTTTTGTTCAAACGAAGATTGTGAAGTAGTCTATTTTGATACGAATAATAAAAAGTACATTATATCTGACATAAAGGTAGCTGTACATCAAAAAGATGCTTCAGCAACTACCCCAATTTGTTATTGTTTTGATTGGACAAAGGGAAAAATTAAACAATATGTGGAAAATAGACTTACTCCTAATCCTGTAGAGCATATTCGGGAAAATATAAAAGAAAACCGATGTGGTTGTGAAGTAAACAATCCACAAGGTAGTTGCTGTTTAGGCAATGTCACAACTTATATTAGAAAAATGTCATAAGGAACATAACATTTGCTTGTCTTCAACAAAATAAATTAATATTCTTCGGCAATCTGGCATTTGTGGAACAAACAAGATAGCACATACTAATCATAAAATAAGTGCTATCCTGTTTTCGTCGTTTAAAAGTCAACGGTCTTTTAACCTCTTTCCACAAGATAATCCGAATACCCAATGAACTCAATCTTTTTGATAAAACTGACACTCATAGCCATCAGCACTAAGTAACAGGTCATTTGCCCAAGTTGGTGTCCTGGGTCAACAGGGGTCTGACCCCACAATATGAAGCAGAAGGACGATTCTCTTGCTTCTTCTACTTGCCACCTACTATCGAAAGCGCAAGAACCGTCCCCGTGCTTCCTAAGAGAATTATGCCCGCAGAGGATCCATGTCAAGCCACCATGGCCTCTATAAAAAATAACGAACGGGAAACAAAAATTAAAAAACTGAGGCAACAAGAGAATTAGTGAGCTAATGTCCAAAATTCGGGGATTAATCCGGTATCAGTAAAAATTGTAATGTTAAGCATCGCTAAATTCCTATTTCTTGCATTTTTTCAGTTACTTTTTTTATTCTTTCATCAAGGTCTGCGCCGCTAAATTTATTTAATTGTAGCTGACTAACAATTTTCCCATCGAACATAAACATAATACGATCAGTCCTAGCAGCAACCTTCGCATCGTGAGTTACAAGAATAACTGCTGTACCTTCTGTATTAATTTCGGAAATGATGTCCATAATTTCCTGTGCGGTTTTTGAGTTAAGTGCACCAGTCGGTTCATCACCGAAGATAATTTTAGGATTGTTAATAAGTGAGCGGCATATTCCCGCACGTTGAAGCTGTCCTCCCGAAACCTGGGTAATATTACGATTTTCCAGTTCCGCAATACCAAACTTTTTCATAAGCGCTCTTGCTTTTTCGGTAACCTTTGCAATGTTTTTTCTGTTATCCCGCATTGAGGGAAGAATGATGTTATCGAGAATGTTCAAGTTTTTGAGCAAAGTTGGCTGCTGAAAAACAAATCCCATTTTTGTTCTACGTATGTCGGCAAGCTCCTTTTCACTAAGTGCTGATAAATCTCTGCCATCGAAAGAAACCTTTCCGCCGTCAATGCCGTCCATTCCACTCATTGCATACAACAGTGTCGATTTTCCTGAGCCTGAAGGTCCCATAACCGAAACGAACTCTCCCTCGTTTATGTAGACGGACACATTGTCGAGAACATTGTGCTTTTCATTGCCTACTCCGAAAGATTTCACAGTATTTTCACCGATAATTATCTTCTTCATAATCTACTCCTTCATATTTTCGGATATTTTTATTTGTCCAGCACTCGATGAGCCGATAATTGTTGCAATAAGTACCGAGCATATCATCATCAATGGACATAATAGGTACGCACAAAGTGGATTAACAATAAACTCAAACGACGACGCTCCAAACGATAAGATAACCATGCTCGCAAGTACCTCTCCGAGAGTGTTTGCTAGAATTGTCCCAACCACAATTCCAATAATGAGAACAAATACCGAACGTGCAACATATTGTATTGTAATATCCAAGTTTGTAAAACCCAACGATTTTATTACGGCAATGGAATATCTGTCCTTTGCAACAAGCAATTTCATAAACAATAGTGTAACCAATACCGTTATCATCAGCGCAACGGCAATTGCAACAAAGGAGGCCACTTCGAGGGAGCTGATTGTCGAACCGTATGTTTGTTCAATATATTCATCAATATCTGCAACCTTGGCATAATAAAACCTTTCCGCATATTGCGAAATTTTACTATCGATAAGAGATTGATCTGAAAGCTCAGCGTAGATTATGTACCACATAATGTCCGCCGAATTGTCGGAAAAAACAGCCTTTGCGGTTTTACCTCCATTGGTAATGTCAGAATAAATACCGCTTACCGTAAATTTCTTTTCTTTTCCCTCAATCACCAGTGTTAAGATATCTCCGACCTTTTTGCTTAGTTCTTCAGCGTTCATTGCCGAAAGCGCAATTTCATCTTCAGCGATGGGTGCTCTGCCCTGTGAATATTCTACTGGGAATATAGAATGGTCGCCGAGTTCTATTTTTATCCTTTCCTCCGAGCCATCCTCTGTCTTTACTTTGAATGTTTTTGTTGTAAGCAAGGTGTACTTTGAAATCGCACGATCGTTACTCATCGCTTTTATAATTTCCGAAGCTTTTTCAGAAATATTGTCTGTCTGCTGTATGTCAATACGCAAATCACTATTTCCTATCCCCATATATGTGATGAAGCTTTTTGAAGAAATCGTGTTGTACAAGTTCTGTGGAACGATAATGATAAATGCCGAGATTATCAGAACCGCAAGCATTGTAGTGTACAGCTTTTTCCTTGCAAGTACATCTTTGATACCGAGAAAAACATTCGTGTTAAACAACCGGTTTGCACTCAGGTTAAAACGCTTTGCTCCTACGTTTTTTTCCTGTGATGTACCAAAACGGATTGCTTCGGCAGCAGATATTTTTCGAAAGCGTTTCAATACTCCGTTTACATAGACAATGATCGCAAAGAATACAAGTAGTATGCCGATTATTCCGAACAACAAGGCGAACGAGGAGTTTTCACTTTTCCCCATATAAAGCCGTATATTTTCAAGAAGCATACCTCTGAACACAAATGAAAGTGTAAGCCCGAGAATACAACCAATTGCCGCAATCACTGCGTATTTCACAAGATAAATCTTTTTTATGTCGGAAACACGTAGCCCTATTGCTTTCATCACACCTATTTCGCGGTAGTCGTCTTCGATTTTCGCAAGGAGCGTAAAGCGTATGCACATTAATGTGATTGCAACGACAAGTACACTTACAAGAAGTATGACTGCAATCATCAGACCATCAGAAATGGCATTAAGCATTTTGAAAAGCGGATACGTTATTGTCGGTCCGTTTGCTTCAAGTCCTGCAGAGGTGTAATCCGTTTCGAATGCGCCAATTTCAGACAGGTCCTTTAATCTGAACTCAATCAGATATTCTATCCATCCAACATCCTTTATTGCCGCATAATCATTTTCACTTACAAGAAACCTCTTTGATGAGGCAAGCAATGAATTCATCTGTGAATCGCGTAAAAACCCTGCAACAGTAAATTTCTTTCTGTCTATCACAACTTTGTCACCGACTTTTGCAGTGCCGTCCTTCATATAACCTACCGGCACATAAATCTCCCCGTCCGATACATTTATAACATTCCCGTCAAGGTCAAGGAGATAATCGAATTTTTTGCTTTGTGTGCTGAAACCGTTGTCCTGAATATTTTCCGCAAGCGATTTTCCGTCAATTACAATTTTCGCACCATCAACATTGAGAAATTCAATCATCTGAAATTCATCGACATGGCTGTTCCGCTCCGCGAAATCAGCAAGCCGTACCGTATCAATATCTCCTGAATGCATCTGCATAAAATGCGGAGTTTTCGCCTGCTTCATAAGTGTATCTATCGCACCCGAAAGATTGACGACAAGTATTGCTGAGAGAGAAACAAGCATAGCCGCGGCAGCGACAAATATCGTTGTTGTTAGTGTTATTAGTTTGCTTCTTAAAATGTCATTACGAATTATTCTATGATACATGGGTCACCTCTTTTTTCAAGCTTTTTAACTGAGTTCAAGTTATATAGAATGACTGAAGTAACACATAACAAAAGCCCAGCGATAATAATAAGGAATCCGGTTCCTCTGCCGCTACCTATACCAATGATTTCCCCCACACTATCGGCTAACACTCCGCCGTCAACTAATAAAGGAGTGAACACAAAATCTGCAAGTATACCCGAAAGCGAATAAGCTGCAACAAATCCAAGCTGAGAAATTACTCCGATAAGTGACCATGCTCTTCCCTGAACAGAATGATCGATGTTCGTGCGGACAAGAAAATCCAGAGTTGTGTTTGCAAAAGGCATCATTGCAAAAAAGAAGAACCCGGAGACACAGATCAACATAATATGTTCGCGAAATCCAAATGCCGCCATAAATATTCCCTCACAAAACAACGCAATCGAAAGAATTTTCACATAATTTTTCTTTATAGGAAGGAAACCAAGAATCACACTTGATACAAGCATCCCCGAAGCAACAATCGTTTCAATTGTCCCAATTACAGAACTATCTGTAAAAGCTAGCAACATAGGTATAGAGAGTGTTTCAATAAATCCGAGAAAAAAAGTCAACACGGATGTGATGATGACAAGAACTAACACACCTCTGTTTTTGGAAATTGCGTACCAACCTTCTTTGAACTCGTGTATAAACGATTTAGTTTGTTCATATGTCTTGGAAGGAAGACCTCTTCGAACAGCAAACGTAGTTAAAACGGTAACAAAAAAAGTGCAAATGTCGATGATAAGCAACATCTTTATATCTGCAACAGTGAGTAAAAATCCCGCAATAACAGGAGATATCAGAAATTTTGCCGAGCCCGCCAATTGGACAAACCCACTTGCCTTCGTATACTGTTCTTCAGTAAGTAAATCAGTAACCGTTGCTTTATACGCGGGTTCGAGTAGCGAAGAAAACACGGAGCTAATGGTAACCCCCACACAAATTTGCCATAACTGTGCTTCTCCGCGAAACATACAAATTAAAATAAAGACGATTCCTAGTGCGGAAAAACTATCACCCAACACCATTAATAGCCTACGGTCATAACGATCCGCGAGCACTCCCGAATAAGCGCTTAAGAGAAGCGATGGCATAAACGCAAGCAAGGTTACAAGTGCCATTGCCGACGCCTTCCCTGTCTGCTGGAAAACATAAATTGCAAGCCCAAATGACGTAAGGCCTCCTCCTATAGCGGAAACAAGCTGACCCGACCAAAGTAGAAGAAATTTATTAAAAGATTTGACTGAGTTATTCATTGTTGCTACCGTCTTTCATACCAAACATTTTTAAAGTGTCCATTAGACTTCCACTTTCTGCACCAAGTAGCCTTTCTACATTGCAGATAAAGGCAACCATTCGTGAAAAGAGCTCCTCGTTCGTCATTGTAACCATATCATTATCAAAAATGGTAGTCGCATAGATTACAACCATTTCCATGCACTCATACGGAAATGGTGTGTTGAACATTCCCTGCTCAATACCCTCGCGAATGATTTCCGTTAATATCGGTGGAACACCATTGATGATAACTTTTTGTATTTTTTGATGCATAAGTGCGTTCTGCGGCTTATGAATGTGCTCCATAATTTCCTCGCTGTTTCCGCCACTTATGTTCAGTGCCATAACAACGCCGATAATGCGCTCGACTACAGAAATGCTCTTGTCTGCAGCGATTTCCTGAGCCGCTCCCAAAAGACGGGCACTGTACCGCTCAATCAGCGCATCCATAATATCCTCCTTCGATTTGAAATGATGATACAATGTTCCACGCGCAATACCGACCTTTTCGAGAATATCGTTTGTACTTGTCCCGTCAAATCCCTTCTGACGGAAAAGTTCATCTGCCGCGTCAAGAATTTCGTTCTTACGTACTTCAGCTTCTTTTCTCATCTAACCCCTCCTTACAGACCGACTGTCTGTCTATTCGATTCTATCGTTTTTTCTTCAATTGTCAAGAAAGTATTATCCTAGATTATTCACCGACAAATACAAAATTCCACTGAAATGCTGACTTACCGGCTTTTCAGTGGGATTCTCTTTTTCACTTATTAGATGAAAAAA
>NZ_JAUSUC010000077.1 GCF_030813365.1 Oikeobacillus pervagus | reverse complement strand
CACCAAGCGTTAGCGCGGTAGATGTAAAAAGTGTACAAAATAGAGTGCTTAAAATATTGGTGTAAAAGCAACACCGAGAAAAACTTGACACATACGGACCTGTCCCCTACTATTGACTATATAACAGACTTTCGTCTAATATAACAGACAAAAAGGTGTGGTACAGCTATGAGTGAATTAGCAAATAAAATAAATAGTGAAGAAAATCTCCCCACATTTTCTCAAGGAGTAAAAGATTGCGTTCCAACTTTAATTGGCTACACCAGTATTGGAATTGCTATGGGGATTGTTGGAGCATCATCCAATCTAAGTATATTAGAAGTTACTCTTTTATCGACATTAGTTTACGCTGGTGCATCTCAATTTATTATTTGTGCATTGTTAGTATCAGGAAGTCCTATTTCAGTCATTGTGTTTACAACTTTTATTGTGAATTTACGAAATTTTCTATTAAGTATGACATTAGCCCCCCATTTTACAAAATATTCTTTATTAAAAAATATTGGGATTGGAGCACTTGTAACGGATGAATCATTTGGTGTTGCCATTAATAAGATTGCTAAAAGAGAAATGATCAATGCCAAATGGATGAATGGGTTGAATGTAACAGCTTATTTATTTTGGATTTTATCTTGTATGTTAGGGGCTATCTTTGGCAAATGGATTTCAAACCCAGAAGTATTTGGATTAGACTTTTCTTTAACAGCTATGTTTTTAGCATTACTTGTTTTGCAATTACAAAGTATTGATAATGGTAAGTTGAAGTTTTATCTATCATTAATTATCTATGTAGTTTTATTGATGTTGGTTCTATGTATGTTTGTTCCTTCTTATATAGCAATTATTTTATCAACAATAATTGTTGCAACTATTGGGGTGGTAAAAGACAAATGAGTATTAATTTATCGATTTTATTAATCATTTTAGGGTGTGCCATCGTAACATTCATTCCAAGAATTATCCCATTTATAGTTATAAGAAATATTAAGCTCCCGAAAATTGCAGTCAAGTGGCTTTCATTTATCCCAATTTGTATTTTTACTGCACTTATCGTAGAGAGCTTAATCATCGAAGATAAATCATTGCTATCAATTGATTGGAGTGTTCTCACTGCTATTATACCAACACTTATTATAGCCTTATGGACAAAGAGTTTGTCAGTTACAGTTATTGTAGGCATCATATGTATGGCTACAGTTAGATTTTTATTTTAATAATGGTGTAAGGATAATGAATGAAGTAAAGAGTTTTGAATAGGTATATAATTCTATTTCACAAAAAGGTTGTTAATAGAATAAAAAGATTATTAATAGACGCTCGGAGAACTTTTTCTCCGAGCGTCTATTCTTGATATTCAGGATGATTGTTTTGGCAGTTACACCTAAATAAATAACACGCTTTTTATAACTGTTTCAAATTCTATAGTAAGGACATAGCCTGACAAGATTTTTTTCAAACAATTGTTGATATTATTTTTCAAGAATTTCTTTATCGCTTTCTGTCCAATTCATCGCATTTTTGTTCTAAAGCCTTTCCCTAGGTGATCCGTTCTCAAATTCAAATTTAGCTTTCTGCGCAAAATTTTTTAGACCCTTAGCGAGCCACGAAAACCCCTGGCAGCATAGTAGGATTCTGCTCCATTGTGGTACAAGAATACGTGTCCAAAGCGCCAATCGCAAAAAAGGGCACCGCCGAGTTCTCTAATATCAGAGGGAGTTTGTACCCAACTAGACGTTTTCATATCGAAATTTCCAAGTGTCTGCAGCGCTCTGTATTGTTCTTCCGTTAAAAGTTCAATGCCCATGGCAGCTGCCATATCAATAGCGTTATTTTCTGGTTTATGTTTTTTCCTTGACTCGAGCGCTTCACGGTCGTAACAAACACTTCTACGACCTTTTGGGCTTTCCGCTGAACAATCATAAAAAATGTATTCATCCTTCTTTTCATCATAACCAACAACATCCGGTTCACCGCTAGTTCTTTCCATTTCATTGAGCGACCACAACTTTTCAGGATTAGCATCCAGCTTTGCTTGGATTTTAGCCCATTCAAGACCTTTATGGCGATGCATGTTTTTCTCAAAACGGGCTTTCAATTCTCTGAGTAATTCTTCACGTTGTTCCAGTGACAATTCCTTCTTATTTCTTTTTGTCATGCTAGTTTCCCCCTTATTTTTTTACTCATAATGGTTTAAGTATAATATAGTATCTCGTTACTAGGCTATACTTCGAATATGGATGTTTTGCCAATTTAAAATCGTAATATTTTACATGGTGAATCTCTTCTTTTTTCATTATAGAATAAAAGGACTCCATACAGACATTATATAGGGGCAACCTTTGTGACTGAATGATTGTTTCTTCATTAATTATGGTGGTAGTGAAATCTTGACTTAATAGATTTCCATGTTCCCCCATTTTATGTTTATTGGCATAAGGACTGTATTTTTTCTGTGTAATCAATCGGATTCCAGCTTTTTAAATGGTGAACCCCTATATTTTGCCTTTACAACGTTAATTCCTTTTGTCTCAATGGATTTAAATATTCTTCGTTTTTGATTTCCGCAAAATCTTCGCCATCGCCTTTCCCTTTGCTAACTCATCGATTAGCTTATCCAAATAGCGAATTTCCTGCATCGTCGGTTCTTCGATATCTTCCACTCGGACGCCACAGACTACACCTTTGATCAAAGCCCGTGAAGGATTCAATTGGGGAGCTTCCGCAAAGAAGGTCTCAAAGTCTGTTTGTTTTTCCAGTTGTACTTCTAACTCTTCCTGGCTATATCCTGTCAACCAACGGATGATTTCATCGACTTCTGATTTTGTACGCCCTTTTTTCTCTGCTTTCGAAATATAATGGGGATAGACTTTTGCGACACTCATTGTATAAATCCGATGTTTGGTCATGATACATCCTCCTTTAATTTTTTCATTAAATGGCTCGATTCAAAAATACTTGCTATAAAAATCATTTCTTAATTTCCCATTAAGATAAACATAGATCCTTGTTTTGTTTCATTTACTACTCCTGTTACCTTCCTCATTAATCAGTCGTAATAATCCTGCTTCAACAGATATAACATCCGTTTGATTAAAAATGATATGGGCTTTTCCTGTAACATATTGGTCAGACTCAAACTCGCCAAGCACTGTCACATATCCTTTTTTGAAGTAATAAATCAGTTGTCTGTCATTATCGTCAGAATCATAAGCCACCAAATCTTGATGTAAATAAGCATGAATCGGTTTCTCATATAATTTCATTTATATTTCTCCCTCACACATATACTTTCCATAGAATTTTTCCAAAAGTTATTCAACAGTCAAGGTAAGGAAAAATGAGTCACAACCATAAAAGTTGGCATTCTCCACATTATTGATAAAGGGTACAAGAGAATCGGCATTTACATTCAATTATCATTCCTCCTACCTCTTACCACGTGACCTATGCCTTATTATTTATATATTTATTGTTTATGGGTGAGTGCTTCCGTCTGAAGCGTATTACATATTTCTGGACGTGGGCTTTCCTCGATGGGTTGGTTGCAATGCTCCCTTAGGAGAACATGGGAACTTCCCTTGCGGCTATTCTACCTTAACCTTTATTTTATCAATGGCATTATACCCATAACCCTTTTTATTCCAAAAAGGGATAGATGGCTGGAATCGGCCATATGAATCGGTTGCTTTTGACATAATCATATATTCACCTTTCTTCGATATAGTCCATTCATAAGACCAAGATTGCCAGCCATAACTAGAATCTTTAGTTGGCTCTAATTTTGCATTTAGCCAAGTACTCCCACCGTCTACACTTATTTCTAACTTTGTAATAAAGCCATTACCTGTCCAAGCAATCCCTTTAATCAAATGCTTACCAGTATTTAAAACTTCCATATCTAAGGGTTTTTGAATAGTCGAGTTTACATTTATTGTGGTAACAGGGAAAGCATCTTTATTATTTTCTTTATTTGGGTAAAACACATAATCGATTGTCTGAAATGGGCCTGTAAAATTAGAATCAATAACACTAATCTGCTTAATCCATTTAACAGATGCCATCGCATACCACTGTGGAACAATTAATCTCAGTGGATAACCATGTTTAAACGGAATTGGCTGATGATTGTATTCATATGCAATAATGGTATCAGGGTGGAGCGCCTTCTCAATAGGTAAACTTCTACTGTAGGTAAAAACCTTATTTAGATCGGTTCTTTCTCCAAAATCATACCCTTCCACGACAATTTCTTTTGCTCCTTTTCTTATTCCAGATAGTTCAAGTAGGGTCCGTAACGGTACACCCTTCCAATAACCTTGGCTAATAGCCCCCTTTCCCCATTGTTCTCCAAATACTTTAGGTTCGAAAAGGTCACGTTTATCTCCTGAACATTCAAGGACAACTTGTATTGTTTTTGAAGGTAATTGAAGAATGTCCTGCATGGAAAGCCGTAGGGGTGTTAATACTATCCCATTAATCGGTAGCCAATAGTTTGAGTAAGAAAGCGTTGGATAAGAAAAGTGGTTCCTCCTATAAAATAATTTATTATCTATAATGTCAGTCTTGATAAATTGAATGGGTGTCTCCTGATTTTCCGGTAACAAACTATGCGTCAATAAATATGGCTGCACTTTATGGTGGTTTGAACGGTCCATAACTTCCTCCTAATTTAGAAAGGTTCATAAAGTATGTTTATGAACAATATATTCTAATTAGATTATTTTGAACGAATTAAATTAATGAAAGCCTCAACATTTCTTTTATTTTTTCATGATGGGAGAAAACACATAGGAAAAAGTTTGAAACAGATTTTAAACGGAAGTTAAAGGAAAAACAATAGTATACCTTACGGATTCACATGTACCATTCCATCTCATTGCTTCCAACATTCCTTCCTTAATTATTTATATATTTATTTTTTATGGGAGAAAATGATTAGTGGAGCGGGTTACACTTTGACTGGCATTGGGCGTTTGTTTCGTTGTTCGCTTAGTTCCAGTGTTATCCCTTCACAAATATGTAGGATCTTTCCGTTTCTCCAAATTCTTAATTTTTCTTGACTTTCTGAAAGGGATAGCCATTCTTTTTCTAAATCCTCACGCTCATGCTGTGAACGGAATCCTTATTATTTTGAAATGGAGCAAATTCTTCATCAAAGCACATATACCAACAACTCGACTGGTCTTGGTTACAGATTGCAGTTCTTACCTCACTTAAACCCATTGGAGTAAAGCTATATGCACAAACTCTTTCTAAATCAAATTCAGTATCGTAGTAACGATAAATCATCATAGTATTTGATTTTTGAGTTTTATTTTTCTGAAGAATTAAGTTGTTTATATAATCTATCCTTTCAGCCGATTCAATAAATTGTATGCCGATAACATTATGTGGAATATATGCCTCTTCCGTTTGTGAAAATAGCTTTTCGATTGTCTCGACATCTTTGTTCCAGACGTTTTCTCTTTCTAAATGTAGAGCAAGATATAAAAAGTTTTCATCATCAAATCGAGCATCCCACTTCCACCAAGATAAGTCCATTGGTCTGGAACGTCCTTTTGTTTTATCAAACTTGGAATCTTCAACAAAGGCATCAAATCCAAGCATTTCTCCGAGAGTGGCGAAATAATCAATTTCACGCTTTGTAAACATAGAGCGATTATGTAAATGAGATAAATTCATTCGTCGATAATTTCGTACATAGCCCTCGAAAAACTGCATGAGATTAAAATATTGTTTTTCCATAGTATCTACCTTTCCTTGTATTAAACCTGTAGATTGAAACTTCAAAATAACATACTATTATTCTATGTTATTATTTGATATTGAGGAAGTCCGTAAAAATTAAGAATTACCTATGGAGGGGTAGCTATGCCAAATACAAATTGGGCGAAACTCAATTCCTTACAAGTAGGGAAATATGCAGAGTATTTTGCAAAGATGGAATTTGCTTCATATGGTTGTGATGTTTATACTTCGGAAGTGGATGACCATGGAATAGATTTTATCGTAAAGGACAAGAATCGTCGTTTCTGTGAGATTCAGGTAAAATCCCTTAGAGGAACTGGTTATGTATTTATGCAAAAAAGCAAGTTTGACATTACCAATAAAAATCTCTACCTAGCATTGTTGATTTTTGAAGTTGGAAAAATGCCTGATGTTTTCCTGATACCAGCACAAGCATGGGAAGTACCAAATGGAATGTTTGTTGATAGAAATTATGATAAACCAGGGCAAAAAAGTGCTCCAGAGTGGGGGATTAATATATCTAAAAAAAACTACTCCGTACTCGAAATCTTTAAATTTGAGGATACAATTAAAGACTTTTTATAAAATGCTCTCTTAAGTTCAGAAGTGGTTACAGGAAGGATAGATTATATTAAGGTCCTTATTAAAGAGGGATGCATTTAACTTTTTAAATAAGGAAAAGTTATTTAGCTTTATTAGTGCCTTTACTTAAATTCACCCAGAAGGAGGGGATTTCTTTGAAAAAATTTATAAAAATATCCTTGATTGTTCTTGGTATTATTGTAATTGGGTTAGTCTTATTAATTTTCTCCTTTATTCAGGGAATGAAGCCTGATAAGAAGAAAGAAGAAAAAGTGAGAGTTCAGGCTGAACAATATTTGAAAGATAACTTTGATAATAATTTTGAGATTTTCGACACTTTGTACGATAATATGGGAAACTTTGAATTTGAATATGCAGCTAAGGTGATGGACAACAAGACTAAAACACAATTTTTAGTCTATTATGACAGCGAGACAAATCAGATGATGGATACGTATATCGCTAAAAGATGGGCAAAGGATTTAGAAAATGAAATACGCCCTTTTATTAGGGAGAACCTTGGAAAAAAGAGTGAATTATATGTTTTCTTTGATGATAAAGTCGGAAAAGAATTAGGCATCGACCCTGTTAACCCCAAAAGTTATAAAGAATTTCATGTTTCACCAACCATTCGTATTACTGTTCCCCGAAAAAGGAGCGAAGGAGATGAAATAGTTCTTAATGAGTTCATTAAGTTTATTTTAGTCCGGTAAAAAGAGCTTCTTGTTTAGAAATCTGCTTTTATTACAATTCACTTAATTCAACAACTTCCCCGTTATATGCCTTTACTCCATAATGTGGTTCACACCGAAATGCTTGTTCAGGAGTAACATTTTCAGCGAGTGATAATATTTTTCCATGGAAAGGTTTTTGAATAGGATCATCCCACTCTATCACTTTGTCCATTTTCAAAGAAAACTTATCATCTACAAAAAATTCAAAAGGCTAGGTAGAAGAACAATTATTCTTAATATAAATCTCCTCTAATGCAAATGCGGGAACGATCTTCTTTTGTTCAATGACTGGAAATTCAACTAACTTCAATTGTTCCTTTGCTAACTCTTTTACTTGTTCAAGGGAAAGTAAATACTTTTCTTGTTTTACAAGTTTTTCAGAGGGAAACTGTCCATATACAGAAAATAAGGTGAGTTTCCCTTCTTTATCCAGTTTAAATTCAATATAACCTGACGGAGAAACTGCAACCCCATTGATACATTGATGGATGTCTATTTCAATATACGCCGTCCCTTCTAGATTATAGGTTTCATCATCCCATTTTTTAATATGATTTGGAAAGCATTTTTAATCTAGTAGATGTCATCCGGTTCATTGTTTAGTGTTGTTATTGAGTTTGGATTTTCTTTTAGTTCTTTCCAAAGCAACTCATATGAGTTCTTAATAGGATTCTGTATAGTCATATAAATACAGTTGTTCAAATGCTTCTTCGTAATCTTCATCTATAATGGCATTATAATAACTCAACTTTCGCAGAGTGAAATCGGCAAATTACCCTTGATATAACTAGGAAGGCCAGAGATCCACTGCTTAAGTTGACTTTGAATTAAATTTTTGATTTTCTTATTCGTCTTTTTTAACGCATCTT
>NZ_JAUSUC010000076.1 GCF_030813365.1 Oikeobacillus pervagus | reverse complement strand
AGATGCAGGTCATCGAAGCGAGAAATCAATATCTGCATCATTTCCCGATCGATTTGCTTATTTCCCATGAGGATATGCACCATTTCCCAAGTGAAATGCCTATTTCCTGAGCGGATATGCGCTACTTCTTTTGTTTTATGCATATTTCCCGTGATATATGAGTATTTCCCGCGATGATTTGCGCCTAAGCAGTTGCCTTCACATTTCTACTCTTCTGTTTCTACTCGGTTTTTGAATGCTTGCTGTGTGACGAGTAGTTCTTCGTCTTCTATTACTTCTTTTGAAT
Source organism: Oikeobacillus pervagus (assembly GCF_030813365.1). Lineage (NCBI taxonomy): Bacteria > Bacillati > Bacillota > Bacilli > Caryophanales > Bacillaceae > Oikeobacillus > Oikeobacillus pervagus. Next base: position 7,660 of record NZ_JAUSUC010000076.1, on the reverse strand, counting down.
GTTTTTCGGTTAGACTATTTTGCGGAAACTGTCCTGGGTGACCTTTCTTTTTATGTTGGAATGAGTGTCCTCGACCCATAATGCGTTCATCCTTTCTTTTGTGATATGAATATTTTTTGCCAATTTAGATAACATTATTCCCTTTAATAAATGGAAAGGGATTTTTTTAGTCTTCACAAAAAGTCACTGAGTAAGTAAAATTGATATATAACAGTTTTGAGTTTTTGAATTTCTATATAACAGAATGTAAAAAATGATTGACAGCTTTTTTGGATTAGTATATTATTTTATTTAAATAGTATAACATTATTCTACAATAATATGACATATTTATTTTTATAGGAGGAAAGTTATGGCAGGATATGTACAGCAACTTTGGGGAAAGTTGTGGAATATGCATGATGATACGAAAAAAACGCTTATGTTTTTCTCGTCAACACATGATTCTGCGGGTTCTTCGTCAAAGCCTCGTCAGTTAAATAAAGAAACAAGTCCAAAGAAGAAACCCAATCGTACATTAAGACAAAATGTCGGATTAGTTCTTGGACCTTTATTATTTTTTATCTTTTTATTTGGTGTTTCTCCAGAAGGAATGCCAAAGGAAGCGCTTTCAGTTTTAGCGAGTACTCTTTGGATAGCTACTTGGTGGATTACGGAAGCCATTCCGATTCCAGTAACATCCTTGTTACCAATTGTTTTATTCCCGTTAACAGGTGCGGTGTCTGAAGGGGTTACAAGCGCTTATGCTGATGATACAATTTTTTTATTTTTAGGTGGATTTATCATTGCGATCGCGATGGAAAAATGGAATTTACACAGAAGAATTGCTTTAAATATTATTTTATTAGTCGGAACAAGTACACAGAAAATTGTACTTGGATTTATGGTAGCAACAGGATTTTTATCCATGTGGATCTCCAATACGGCAACGGCGATGATGATGATGCCGATTGCTTTAGCCGTTATTACTCATGTAAGCGATTCAATAAAAGGGGAAAATGCGATTGAATCAAACTTCGGGAAATCGATTATGCTTGGAGTTGCCTATTCTGCTTCCATTGGTGGTTTAGGAACGTTAATCGGAACTCCTCCGAATACAATTTTTGCTGGAGTGGTAAAAGAACTATACAATGTTGACCTTTCGTTTGCCACTTGGATGTTATTCGGTGTGCCATTAGCCGTTATTTTACTTTTTGCTGTATGGTTTTATTTAGTTAAAATTGCTTTTCCAATGAATATAAAGAAACTTCCAGGTGGAAAAACAGTTATACTAGATGAAAAGAAAAAGATTGGAACAATGTCATTCGAAGAAAAACTTGTGCTCGTAGTGTTTACGTTGACAGCGCTAGCATGGATTTCACGGACATTTATTCCTTTTGATTTTATGGACCGTATTAATGATACGATGATTGCTATTACGGCTGCTGTTATTTTATTCGTTCTTCCTTCTAGACAAGCGAAAGAAGGAACATTATTAAATTGGAACGATGCGAAAAATGTTCCTTGGGGAATTCTCTTACTCTTTGGTGGAGGTCTTGCCATTGCAAAAGGGTTTAAAGAGTCTGGTTTAGCTTTATGGATTGGGGAACAATTAACGGTATTACAAAGCATTCACTTTGTTTTCCTTCTATTAATTGTAACAGCACTAGTATTATTCTTGACGGAAATCACATCCAATACAGCAACAGCGACGATGATGTTTCCGATTATGGCCTCTCTTGCAGCGGCACTGAATGTTCATCCATATGCCTTGATGGTAGCGGCAGGGATTGCGGCTTCATGTGCCTTCATGCTCCCAGTGGCTACTCCTCCGAATGCCATTGTGTTTGGATCGGGTTATATTAAAATCACTGATATGATTAAAGCGGGGTTCTGGATCAATATTGCATGTATATTCTTTATCTCGGCCATGATTTATTTCTTAATGCCTGTCGTTTGGGGAATTGATCTTAATGTATTCCCAGATTCATTAAAATAATAAGGATGCTTAGCATCTAGGTTTTTTAGCCTAGGTGCTTTTTTTATTAGCCTGAGAAACTATAAAATTTCGAACTGTGGATCCCCCTTGAAAAATGTTGTCCAGTCTAGTTTCAGCGCCTATCGTCTAGTGAATTTCTCCGTTTTTTCCCTACGATAAGTCAACATCAGCTCGAGGAGTACCTTGCTGTGTTTCCTTTATCTCAGTCAAAGACAACGAAATCCGTACGCCGATGGGCAGGCGCTTCTGCTTTTGTTCTTAGTGGGAATAGGATTAAAGAAAAATAGATTTTAATTTTTCTCATTTTAAATGACACTGAATGAAGTGTTGTTTATTTTTAGTTCAAAAGAACTAAGTAAAGAAAGTGGTGAATTAGGAATAATTTCATAACTAATACGATGTACATCTAAATTTTCCTTTATTTATTCCGATAAGAATAATAGAAGACTAAAAAAATTAGGGTGAGAATTATGGATAAAACATCATTAATAGGAATTATTTTGGGGATAATCGCGGTTGGTGTGGGAATGATTTTGAAAGGGGTAAGTGTTTCAGCGCTGGTAAACCCGGCGGCTTTTCTCATTATTATTCTTGGAACTGTTGCAGCCGTAACGATCGCTTTTCCTATGAATGAATTGAAAAAAGTTCCGAAATTATTCGGCATTATATTGAAAGAGAAAAAAATGGTCCCACCTCAAGAGATTATTAAGCTTTTCACAGAATGGGCGGAAATCGCTCGTAAAGAAGGATTATTAGCATTGGAATCGAAGAGAAGTGACATTGAGGACCCATTTCTAAAAAATGGGTTAAGCTTAGCGATTGATGGTCAAAGCGCCGATTATATTCGCGATGTATTAAATGAAGAAGTGGAGGCGATGGAAGACCGTCACGCTTCTGGAGCTTTAATTTTTTCACAAGCTGGTACATATGCTCCGACTTTGGGGGTTTTAGGGGCTGTCATTGGACTAATTGCGGCCCTTGGAAATATGGCCGACACAGAAACATTAGGCCATGCGATTTCCGCAGCTTTTGTTGCAACCTTATTAGGGATTTTTACAGGGTATGTTCTTTGGCATCCATTTGCTAATAAATTAAAACGAAAATCAAAGCAAGAAGTACAAATAAAAGAAATGATGATTGAGGGCATATTATCGATTTTAGAAGGGGAAGCCCCACGTGTACTGGAACAAAAACTGTCTTCCTATTTACCATCAGATGAAAAGAAAAAATTATTAGCAAGTAGTAATGGTGGTGAGGCAAATGGCGAAGCGTAGGAAGAAAAAGCGTGATAACGGACATATGGGGGAGGATTGGCTTCTTCCATATGCTGACTTACTGACATTACTTCTTGCCTTATTTATCGTGTTATTTGCGATGAGTTCAGTAGATGCGCAGAAGTTCCAGGCTCTTTCTGCGGTATTTAACCAAACTTTTCAAGGAGGAACGGGTGTATTAGATGAACCGCTCCTTCATAATTTGCCCAGAACTAAAAAACGGAAAGATCAAGAAAGTCAAGATCAAAAAGAATTAAAGGAAGTTCAAACGAAGATTTCCTCCTACATACAAGAAAAAAACTTAGAGTCCAAAATTGGCACGTCATTAACCAGTGAAGGACTACTATTAACGATACGAGATAATGTCTTATTTGATTCTGGGGAGGCAGAGGTTCGTATACAAGATATTGAAATCGCTAAGGAAATTTCGTCATTACTTGAGATGGACCCACCCCGAAGTATTATCATTAGTGGGCATACGGATAATCAGCCGATTAATACGTCACAATTTAATTCCAATTGGGAATTAAGTGCGATGAGAGCTGTAAATTTTATGAAGATTGTATTGCAAAATGAAAAATTAGATCCAAGACTGTTTAGTGCGAAAGGATATGGAGAATATCAACCCGTTTCCCAAAATGACACGTCAGAAGGAAGGGCCCAAAACCGAAGAGTAGAAGTCCTCATCATGGAAAATCATACACAATATGAGAGTGAAAAAGCGAAATAATAAAAAAGATGACTCCGGTCGAATACCGAAGTCATCTTTTTTTAGACTGTCCAAAACTAAGAGCGCAGTTGGGTCAAGGCGCTTTCGCTTTTGATCGTCTAGCTCCAGCGCCTATCGTCTAGCAAATTTCTCCGTCTTTTCCCTACGATAAGTCAACATCAGCTCGTGGAGTACCTCGCTGTGTTTCCTTTATCTCAGTCGAAACTTACGAAATCCGTACGCCGATGGACAGGCGCATCCGCTTTTGTCCAGTCTAGCTCCAGCGCCTATCGTCTAGCGGATTTCTCCGTTTTCTCCTTACGATAAGTCAACATCAGCTCGAGAAGAACCTCGCTGTGTTTCCTTTATCTCAGTCGCAACTTACGAAATCCGTACGCCGATGAGCAGGCGCATCCGCTTTTGTACTTAACCTTTTGCTTCTATATTCCGGCGAATCTGAATGGTTTTTTGATTTTTCCCATGAAGGAAAAAGTATAAAAGAATCGTTAATAAAACATAGATGGATAAAGAGAGATAAAGATAACGGTATCCGATAAATCCTGTAATGAATCCAAGAATCGATGAGCCTACCCCTAATCCCAAATCAAAAAGGGTAAAGAAAGTAGCGGTGGCAACTCCGCGGCGATGTGGTTTCGCTGCTTTGATCGCAATCGTTTGAAAACACGGAACTAGTGTCCCGATTCCAAGCCCGATAAATCCACCTGAAATTAGTAGGACAGTACTTGTTGTTGCCTGACTTAATAAAAATAAACCAATGGCTAAAGAAAGGATGGATGGGTAAATAATAATATTATCCCCATGTAAATCAAACCACTTTCCAGTAAATGGACGAGATAAAATAACAACTATAGCAAATACAACAAAGAAGAAGGTGGCAGCCTTAACTAAATGGATTTCCTGTGCATAAACCGATAAGAAAGATAAAATTCCTGAATAAGCAAATGAAATCGCTCCTGCCGTAAGCGCAATAGGAATAGCTTTCTTTTCGAATAGGTTTGAAAAGTGAAGGCCAGTATTAGCAAGTTCAACAGATGGCTTGCTTGGAATCTTCACTAATAATCCACAAAGGAAACTAAGAACAGAAAACAGAACGCAAATGGAAAATACTACCGTGAAGTTCGCATGTTGAACGGTTGTTAAACCTAAGAAAGGTCCAATGACCATGGCTAAATTCATGAAGGTAGCAAAATACCCCATTCCCTCTCCACGTCTTGCATCTGGAACAATGTCAGCGACAATGGCTCCAGTTGCAGTTGTAACCATTCCAAAACCAACCCCATGGACGAAACGAAGAAGTAATAGTAACCATAAGTTGGTCGTCCAAAAATAAAATAAAGAGCTCACGAGAAATAGGATTAAAGAAATGAGCAAAATCTTTTTTTGACCAACTGTATCCACCCATTTTCCTGTAAACGGTCGGATCAGAATTGCAGAAATTAAGAAGATAGAAACGACCAATCCTATTTCTGTTTGAGAGCCTTGTAAATCTTCTAATATATACATAGGTAATGTAATGAGTAAAATATAGAATGTAAGAAAAATAAAAAAACTAGTGAATGAAATACTTAAAAAGTCTTTCGTCCACAGTTTTACTTTTTGATGATTCAAGTAAAAATCCTCCTCTTTATTATATGATTATAAATAAACTTAATAGAACCTATCCCTTCTTCATGTTAGTCCTTAGTCAAATGCATCAATGATTGCAAAATGAGCTTCTGTTCTTCTATTGTTAGTTTTTTGGCAAGCTGTTGTTCCATTTCTTGAACGGCTTTTTTCCATTGGGGATATTTTTCTAATGCTGCTGGGGTTAATTGAATCCATTTTTCTCTTTTGTCCTGTCCGGGGACACGATGAATCCAACCTAGTTGCTCCATTCTTTTCAACGTTCTAGTCATGGTAGGTGCTTCTACATTTAAATACTGACATAACTCAGATTGAGTGCAGGAGCCATTTTGATGGATACTATAAATAACTGTCCATTGGGCACTGTAAATCCCGTGAGGAGCAAGGTTTTCATTTATAATTTTAGTTAAATACCGTGAAGTTTGCTGAATTTGGTGAAAAAAAGTGTGAAGATGTTCCATGAAAATCCTCCGAGGTTCCAATTAGTTACCTAGCTAATTATATATGAGTTTTTACCATTTGTCTAATGGAAACGTTGAAAAAGTTTTTTTCAAAAAGGTCATTCGCTGGTTTCAAAAATAAATTATGGTAATATAGGTGTATTGTAAAAAAACTTTTAACATATTGATACAAGGGTTGAAATCAAGGAATCAGCATTTTTTTGAACAAGGATCCCACAACCTTTTTGGAATCGGTCATTAAAGAAGCTGTTTCTTTAAATGAAGGAGTGAACAAGATGATTGTCTTAAAATCACCAAGGGAAATTGAACAAATGCATGAGGCTGGAAAGTTACTGGCTGCGACACATAAAGAGATCGCAAAAATGATCAAACCAGGAGTGACAACTTGGGATATTGAAGTATTCGTGGATGAATTTCTAAAGAAACATGGGGCAACACCAGAACAAAAGGGTTATCGTGGATATAAATATGCTACATGTGCGAGTATAAATGATGAAATTTGCCATGGATTTCCACGAAAAGAGGCATTAAAACAAGGAGACATCGTAACGATTGATATGGTTGTCAATCTTAATGGTGCTTTAGCAGATTCTGCCTGGTCGTATGGAGTTGGGGAAGTTAGTGAAGAAACGCAAAAATTATTAGATGTGACAAAGGCATCTTTGTACAAAGGAATTGAACAAGTAAAGGTCGGTAACCGAATTGGAGATATTGGTCATGCAATTCAGACCTATGCGGAAGCACAAGGGTTTTCAGTTGTGAGAGATTTTATCGGGCATGGAATTGGTCCTTCTATTCATGAAAAGCCAGAAGTTCCTCACTTTGGATTACCTGGTAAAGGGGCGAGAATTAAGGAAGGAATGGTGTTTACCATTGAACCAATGATCAATGTAGGTCATTGGGCTTCGAAAATGGATTCCAATGCATGGACAGCTCGCACAATGGATGGTTCATTATCAGCGCAATATGAACATACGATTGCAGTTACGAAAGATGGAATCAAGATTTTAACAGAACAAGAATAAGAGAGTCTTCAAATGTTATGAATGGCTGTTAGGAAAGGAAAAGGTTGTCTCAAGATCGTTGCTTTTGAGACAACCTTTTTCTTACTTTGGTGCTATAAAATCTAGAACTTAACCGCTTCAATGTGTTTCCTTTATCTCAGTCGAAACTTACGAAATCCGTACGCCGATGGACAGGCGCTTCCGCTTTTGATCGTCCAGCTCCAGCGCCTATCGACTAGCGAATTTCTCCATTTTCTCCCTACGATAAGTCAACATCAGCTCGCAAGATCAACTCGCTGTGTTTCCTTTATCTCAGTCGAAACTTACGAAATCCGTACGCCGATGGACAGGCGCTTCCGCTTTTGATCGTCCAGCTCCAGCGCCTATCGACTAGCGAATTTCTCCATTTTCTCCCTACGATAAGTCAACATCAGCTCGCAAGATCAACTCGCTGTGTTTCCTTTATCTCAGTCGAAACTTACGAAATCCGTACGCCGATGGACAGGCGCTTCCGCTTTTGATCGTCCAGCTCCAGCGCCTATCGACTAGCGAATTTCTCCATTTTCTCCCTACGATAAGTCAACATCAGC
>NZ_JAUSUC010000075.1 GCF_030813365.1 Oikeobacillus pervagus | reverse complement strand
TCGCTCGACTTGCATGTATTAGGCACGCCGCCAGCGTTCGTCCTGAGCCAGGATCAAACTCTCCAAAGAATTTGATTTAGCTCATAAAAATTAACATTGTTAAAACATTATGGTTACGCTTCGTTTTGTTCAGTTTTCAAAGATCAATTACGCTTCTAAAAGAGCGACTTTTAAAGTATACAAAATGAAATTTATTTTGTCAATTACTTTTTTCATCTGTCTTTCGGACAAATAATAATATATCACAATAATAACTATGACACAAGAATTATTTCAAAAAAATTTTCAACATGATTTTATTAACTTGTACATACATATATATATAGTGAATCAATTTTAAAATGCCTCCCTTTCTTTTTGTTAAAATTTTTCCGATCCCTTCATAATTAAAAAATAATCCTCACTGAAGGAAGGTGTGAAGAAAATAATACTTCAAACGATCTCTCTGTATATTTCATTTATTATGGCAATTTATCTATTCTGTTATTCTTATATCGAAGCCTTAAAAATAAGTGAACCAAATAGGAAAGTTCATGGAGGCACATTAATTTTTAGTACAGTTATGGCTTTTGTTTTTTCTGGACTATCATATGCATTTATATAAGATGATATTTTTCATGTAGGTTTAACTTATTTTTAAGATAGGGAACATGAGGCGGGGTGACTATGAACACCTATCTTTTTCCGTAACGATCTCTTCTATTTAATTATTTTGAACAACAGGAAAGGGAAAGAACTGGGGTGATTTTTTTTGGAATCCTTTATTGATGTTTATATTTTAATGAAATTGGTGATTTCTGCTGTTTTGGGAATGATCATTGGCTTAGAGCGAGAATTAAAAAGAAAACCAGTAGGTCTAAAGACGTGTTTAGTGATATCGATTGTGAGTTGTTTATTGACCATCGTTTCAAGCGAATCCCCCTATATCTTTCCCGGAGATGATCAAGTAAATATTACGATGGATCCATTGCGATTAGCGGCACAAATCGTATCAGGGATTGGATTTCTTGGTGCAGGGGTCATTTTAAGAAGAGGAAATGATAGTATATCGGGGTTAACGACAGCTGCGATAATTTGGGGAGCGGCCGGGATTGGAATTGCCGTTGGAGCCGGGTTTTATGTTGAGGCTACGGCTGGAGTTATTTTATTAATATTAAGCGTTGAGATCATCCCACACTTATTTAAATACTTCGGGCCCAAACAACTTCGAGCGAAAGAATTAAAAATCAAAATGACATTATCTGAAAAGGATAAAATCGTACAAGTGATAAATAAATTAAAAGAAAATAAAATTTCCATTGAACACATTCATATTAAAGATCTGAAGAATGAGAATAATAAAACGCATTTATTGGAATTTATCGTCACTGTGGATTACAGAAGACGAACAACAGATGTGTATTATGTGGTTTCTGAATTACCTAGTGTAGAAAATGTCGAAATTGAAGGGTTGTAAGAGATGAACCTAATTTAGAAGTATACAAATCAAGGTCAGCTTAACCGGCCTTGATTTGTTCGGCATGTACACTTATTTCGGCTACAGTTTCCCCAATTTTCATTATGCGGAGACCGAGCCAAGCCACTTATCATTCTATGGTAAAGTCGATGAAAACTTTAGAGGATTTTTAACTCAACCAAATCCGTTAAAATCACTCACCGCTTTTTTCAAAAGAAGGCATAATCATATATGACAATTGTCATACTTCCTCATCTTGACGCCGCTTACATCTGAGATTATAATGAGGCCATAACAAGTTAATCATGATAGAGATTTGGAGAACTCATACTTTTTTAGCCCCTTTTTGTATTAGAGGAGTTGAAAACGTGTGAGTTTTTTTTATTTTTTCCTTACAACTTGTTCATCATAACATTAGGAGGTTGAGAAAAATGCTTAAACTATTTAGGCCTGCACCCCCTATAGAACGATTACCTAAAGAGAAAGTTGATTCTGAGTATAAAAAACTCAGACTGCAGGTTTTTATAGGGATCTTCATCGGGTATGCGGCATACTATTTAATTCGAAAAAACTTCTCGCTTGCTATGCCCTATTTAGCTGAAGAGGGATTTTCAAAGACTGAGCTGGGATTTGCTTTATCTGCGATTTCTATTTCTTATGGAATTAGTAAATTTGTGATGGGGACGGTATCGGACCGAAGTAATGCAAGGGTCTTCTTACCCGCTGGTTTGATTTTATCGGCAATCATTAGTTTGTTACTAGGCTTTGTTCCTTTCTTTACTTCATCCGTAGCCATTATGTTCATTATGCTATTCCTAAATGGTTGGTTCCAAGGAATGGGATGGCCACCATCTGGTCGTGTCCTCGTTCACTGGTTCAGTATCAATGAAAGGGGAAATAAAACGGCTATATGGAATGTTGCCCATAATGTCGGTGGAGGATTAATGGCTCCTTTAGCTGTTGCAGGTGCTGCGATGTTTGCAGGACTAGCTGGAAGTACTTCAAATTATGAAGGAGTATTTATTTTGCCCGCTTTAGCTGCAATTGCAGTAGCAATCCTTTCTTATTTCTTAATCCGTGATACCCCTCAATCTGTGGGATTGCCACCGATTGAAGAATATCGTAATGATTATCCTAGTAAAACAAAGAAAACATTTGAAAAAGAATTATCTACGAAAGAAATTCTGTTCAAATATGTATTAAATAATAAATGGGTTTGGGCCATTGCCGTCGCAAACATCTTCGTCTATTTTGTCCGTTACGGAGTATTGGACTGGGCCCCAACTTATTTAAGTGAAGAAAAAGGCTTTGATATGAGCAAATCTAGTGTGGCTTATTTCCTTTATGAGTGGGCAGGAATTCCAGGAACATTATTATGTGGTTGGATTTCGGATAAAATTTTTAAAGGACGTCGCGGTCCTGCAGGATTTGTCTTTATGCTAGGAGTATTAATCGCTGTTCTTATTTACTGGTTCAACCCACCGGGAAATCCAGTGGTCGATATGGCTTGCTTGATTGCGATTGGGTTCTTAATTTATGGACCGGTTATGTTAATTGGTCTTCAAGCCCTTGATTTTGTACCGAAAAAAGCAGCTGGTACTGCAGCAGGTTTAACTGGATTATTCGGTTACCTAGGTGGTTCAGTGACAGCTAATGCTTTAATGGGGGTAATTGTCGATGCTTCTGGATGGAATGCAGGATTTACATTATTATCCGCTTCATGTGCACTTGCAGCCATCGTGTTCGCTTTTACTTGGAATGTACGTGGACAAGAAGTCGTAAAACATTAATGGAAAGTAGAGAAAGTGATCCGAAATTCACTTTCTCTATTTTTATGGATAAAATTAGAAAAGAATCTTTCAACCTCATAATACAATTGTTTATTGAAAAAGGTGACTTTTACATGATGAAAACAATTATTGTAGATGATGAGGTATTTTTAATCTCGGCCTCTTCCTTTTTCGAAAGCTTGGATTTCCTCTTCTTCATTATGCTCGTAACCTTTTCTTAAAAACATTCGTACTTCCTCTACACTTACCCCAATCTCATTTGCCTCAAACATTAAGTCCAACTATTCCTGACCTTGCTTCACACCATCAACATCCCCTAAAAAATTTTGATATAAAACATGGCTCTTACCAATTTCTTAAACTACAAATTTTCCCTAAAAACCTTTGGTATATAGTTTTACTAGTTGAATAGGTATAGACAAGTAAGGGGGCGATTGAAATTGACTACAAGATTTGTCATTCGCTTATCAAAATGTATCCTCACATTTTCCGTCGGTCTTCTCGGGTTATTCATTGTTATTGGAAATACAACCGATTATCACACAAACTTTCAATTTGTCCAGCATGTTCTGTCCATGGATACGACCTTCCCAGGAAATGCGATGATGTACCGGGCGATCACGAATGACACCTTCCATCATTTTATCTATCTTTTGATCATTTTTGTCGAAGTCCTCATCACCATTCTCTGTTTCATCGGTTCTTGCGATTTATACCGTCACTTGAATTCACCATCAGCAGAATTCCATCATGCCAAACGCTATGCCATCGCAGGACTATTAATTGGGCTTTTATTATGGTTTCTCGGATTCCAAGTGATTGCAGCAGAATGGTTCGGGATGTGGATGTCCAAAACATGGGACGGTACATCTAGTGCAACGCGCATTTCGCTGTATATCATATCCTGCTTAATTTTTATCTCTATTAAAAATGATGATTAAATTCAATTGGGAAAAGTAGAGGAAGGGATGGGACAGAAAAAATAAAGAAACCCCTCGAGACAAGGGGAATCATTAAGTTATGTGGGTTTCGTCGGCAAAATACTTATTTATAAAAGCATGGGGTTCGGTAAAAATTAATAAAACCCCTTATGTACCAAGGGGTCTGAAAGATGGAGCATAGCGGGCTCGAACCGCTGACCTCGACACTGCCAGTGTAGCGCTCTCCCAGCTGAGCTAATGCCCCAAAAGGTAATTCTTATATTGATAATGTACAAGGCTTATGCGTGAATGTCAAGGGATTTAAACGCATCCTTTCTCCATTTTACCTCCGACGCAGTTATGGCATTAAAAAGAAAGAATAAAAAAAGGGATTAGTGATTATACAACTATGACCTAGTACGAATCCCTAGTTAAAACTTTTTATACAATAAACTATAAAGAAGAGCCTAATTTCAAAATTAGACTCTTTTTTCATTTTTCAAAATCCTATTTCGTACGCGCCAATATTTGATTGTAGGCGTTCAAATAGCAGTCTGGATCTGGGTCTTCCCCCATTTTTTTCGGCACATCGAAGTTTGATAAGACAAAATGATGTTTTGGTTCAACATCATGTTTAGCCAGACAATGTTTGCAACAGGCTAACGGACACCCATCAATGGCGATGATATCCCGTCCTGACTTAGCCGTTCTCACAAGCGGTTTCACATCGCCCCCCACTCCAGCAATACAGGACATTTCAGCCACATTTTCCCGATCCATTTTAATCGCAATCATATTAGCAGTTTGCGCGGCCGAAGAACATCCAGAACATGAATAAACAAGAGGTAAATCAGTTCTTTTCATCACGCACTCCCCCCTTCTCTGCTTTTTGCTACATTTTTTTCACTCGACATGATTTTAATCGACTCGTCCCAAAAAAGATGTGATTTATGTAACGATTTTAGAAAAATCGGGAAAAATATATGATCGACTTTTGAAATTTATGATCGACTTTCATCAATTTATGATCGACTTTTGCTATATATCGATTTCTCGACAAAATTTGACAATATCACAGCCCGCCCTGGAATATATAGCATTGATAATAGTTCTAAAATCCACTAAATTTCCTAGACAACTTTAAAAACCAGACAGAATTTTATTCATTCAACAAAGTCTTTTTTTTAATAAAGCTCCTAGTCCTTCAAACTTCATTATCAGTTATTTTTATTTAAAATAAGCATAATTTCCTAAATAGCCCTATATATCTCCGGAAAAATGTAAAACTAGCGTCAGCCATCCGAACACTTTTACATTTTGTTCCTATTAATAATGAATCAAACAGGAAATATTTTTCAAAGTATTTTCGACTTGTTATGTTGAATTTTTGGGTCCTTGACTCTACCGGGAATTTCTTCTTTTGAATACGAATACTTTTAGGTATAATGAATATATAATAAAAAAATGATCGAGTGCTGAGACACCCGATCACCGCAACTTCATGCCGCACTGTAAGTAGCGACCGAAAAAGGATGTTACGAATAGAAATAGCTAACCTTACTGGCAGGGAGGTTGGCTATTTCTTTTTATTTAGATGGACGACAATGGTTACGATCAGTGTGATTAAAGCGATAAGTATTAAACTAGATTGTGCTAACAGGCTGAATGCTTCGAATGTCGTCAAGGCCTCCCCCCCTTCCTAAACAGGGAGTTCAGTCGCCACCTTGCTTCATGCAGTTACAATTACATTATAACAAACACATGTTCGCTATTCTACTTACTATTGTCTTATTTATTTAATTTTACCAAGTTCATCCACGAACGCTGGTCTTCTCTTGTTAGTCTGTTTAAGTTCGTCAATGATGACTTGACTGGGCTCATCACCACATACCTTTTTAAAAAGTTTGATTAATTTGCAGACCCTTCGATATTCCTTGCGATTACTAGATTGATCTGCCTGGGACTTTATAGATTGAACAAATAATTTTCTCACATCTTCAAAATGACTCTCGATAAGATACGGATACAGCTCTTCGATGGTAGAAATCTCATCCTCACAGTAGGCAAGAATTTTATCAATCATTTTTTCCTCTTTAATGATTTCCAAATAAACTATAGGAAGATAAGGCTTTTTCTCAAAGGTTTCAAGAATCTTATTAAGAACCAATTCCCACTCATTCGGCTCATATAATGTTTTCAATATTGGATAGTACTGGAATTCATTATGATATAAAAAATCTAACATTAATTTCCTCTTGTTAGCAGTATCACCTAATCCTTCATAGGCTTGCAGCTGATACTTCTTCCATTGCTGAACAAGGTGACCGTTGTTCTCGTCGATTTTAATCCCTAACTCACAAAGCCCGATGACCTCCTCATATTCACCCTTTTCCAATAATTGTTTTATAACCTTTTCACGAATATACTTATTATGGATATTCGCCTTATAAAATTGACGTCTCTTTTCCTCATCATCAAATCTTTCTATTAATTCATATTGCAATAGTTGAATATTTTCCGTGACATAAGATGCCCCCCAGGAATGATCTGTCGCTGTTTCCAACATCTTATTTAATCTTCTTTCCAACTTCTGTCTTCTCCCTTTTGTATCACTCAACAATATCGTGCTTTTGAGAAGATCTATTTGCCATTCAGCCCATCCTTCATAACGACGATGTAACGCTTCCTTCATTAAAGTTGAAAAGATTCGTTCTTTTTGATCCTCATTTATTTTATCAACTCCATAAGACACCGCTTCATAGATCGTATCCAAACTATTTATAATTACAGATCCTACATTTCCACTTGAATCATCACTGTAATTCAGCATGTCCATCGCATTGGCTAAAACAACTAGACTAAGTGAAACAGCTATTTCCACTTCATCATTCACTATTTTCTCTTCTGCCTTATTCAGTACCATATAAGCTCCAGTAAGTGCGGATGATACATGATTCCACTCGATAAAACCCCGATGTTTATACTGGTTGATATATTTTTTCACCAATTTTTTGCTAGTGGAAATCACATTCTCGCTTGGCGAATATTTAAATAGTAATCTACTTTTAATTTCCGGATATTCTTCTGATATGCTTATCATCATTCGAATAATCTCTTCTTTTTCAAGATTAGCAAGAATGGTGTTAAGGTCGACTTTTTGATTAGATGGAGTTTGAACATTTGTTTGATTCTGATGAACATTTCTCTTATTTCTCAAAGCGAAAAACGCGGCAACTTGATGCTTGCAAAATTCTCCCCAATCATAAGGACAGTCACAAGTGGTCTCAACAACATCCTCATCTTCATTAAGAAAGATATCCACTGCATAGGGTTCAGAACCAATGACCTCTATCAAATACCGATTCGGTTCCACTTCATTGATCTTTTTAACATTCCCTTGATTAAAATAATCTTCTCCCCGTTCCAAAATGACATCATCTATAGAATCCTCAAAATGACTAAGATTCACTCTATCATCCCCTCCATATCAGGATTTTCATTTATTGTATCGTATCCATTTTAATTTTGAAAACAGATCAGGATGGGAAAGAAGGAATTTATCTAGCCCCAAAAGAGAGGAGGGATTCCAAGATGGACCGGGAAATGATTCACTTGCTATTGGTTCACGCGTATTTATAATAAGCATTTCACTGAATTTTGGAAGGTGGTGAATAGGGGATATGATTATTTTAAAAAACTTGCATCGACTGCAATCGCGATGCCCTTGTTTATTACCGAAAGAAATGGTGCAAAACCCTTCCCTAATCCTTAAGATCTCTCTTTAGAAAAATGAGCAAATTACGACATATGATGATTTCCCGCTCGCTTTTGAACATTTCCCATAGGAATTTGCGTTTGTTCTAGGAATATTTGCGCCACTTCTCCGGGGATTTGATGATTCCCCCAGATTTATGCCTATTTCCCGCAAGTTTTTGCGCTACTTCCTCACCTTTTCAAACATTTCCCTCAAAATATTTACTATGTGTAAAATTTTACTCGGGGGTACCTGAGGCATATTTCTAGTCAAAAAAAGAGAAAGCACTCTATCATAAATGTATGCTAGACGGCAAATA
>NZ_JAUSUC010000074.1 GCF_030813365.1 Oikeobacillus pervagus | reverse complement strand
TTAATTCAAAGTCAACTCGAACAGTGGATCGATGGCCTTCCTAGTTATATCAAGGCTTATTTGCCGATATCACTCTGCGAAAGTTGAGTTAATAAATAAAGATTGCTTACGAAAGATTTATTAAGTCAACCTTGAATCTGATATACTTTTAGTAAAGGTGGTGTTCAATATGTTAGAAGAACAAAACAGTGAACCCAAAAGAAAATTTGCTTGGGTCGGCAAGTGGGCAAAGATGACTGGTGATCGAGCTAGAATTGATGCAAAGGTTAACAACACATATATCATATATGAAAAAAACGGAGAATTGGTAAAGGAATTTCCAAACGGAGACATCGTTCCATTTGATAAAGACGGTGAATCTTAATGCATAAACACCAACCAATATTTTTTGTATTTGCTGGTAATAACGGAAGTGGAAAAAGTACCTTCCGTAACTTAATCATAGATAAAATAGGTATTGAGATAAATATTGATCCGGATGCAATCGCTCGAAGAATCGACTCAGAAAATCCAGAAAGTAAAAGAGTAACTGCAGGGAAAGAAGTTATTAAATCAGTTAAGAAATACATTGAAGAAGGTAAGGATTTCTCAATTGAGACAACTCTTGCTGGAAAAAATGCGATTAGACAAATGCAAAAAGCAAAAGATATGGGATATGAAGTGACTATGTTCTACGTTGCTCTCCGTAATGTAAAACAAAACATTGAAAGAGTTGCAATGAGAGTCAAAAATGGTGGTCACGACATTCCGACTGAAGATATCATCAGAAGAAATACTACTTCGTTCAAAAACCTTTACGAGTATGCTCATATAATTGATAACCTTATTTTGATTGATAATAGTGAGGATAATGGGGAAATTGTTTTAGAAATAAATCATGGCGTTATTACCTTTGAAGTATATAACCTTCCACAATGGGCGTTTCCTGTTGCGGAACAATTCAAGAAAATATAGCTACAGTGTATGAAATTTTAATTACTTTGAAAGCAACGATGCTTGCTTTCAAAGTAATTAATTAAATAATGCCCCGCATTAATTGACCAAATTTATCAGAGGCCTCTTTTTTCATATTGTTTGTAACATGAAGGTATACCTTCCTAGTCACTTCATCGTCATGGTGGCCTAATCGATCCATAATCTCTTCCAGACCTACTCCGGCTTCAGCGAGAAGCGATGTATGTGTATGACGTAGAGAGTGCGGGGGAAGGACTAAATTTAAACCTACCTTACTTAATATCCTTGCCATTCTATTCTCAATAAACTTTATTAAGACTGGGTAGCCCGGATGACGATTAAGATTAGTAAACACAAAACCGTTGTCATTGTACGATCTACCGAATCGAGTAATCATCTTTTCTTGTTCTT
This sequence comes from Oikeobacillus pervagus, assembly GCF_030813365.1. Taxonomy (NCBI): domain Bacteria; kingdom Bacillati; phylum Bacillota; class Bacilli; order Caryophanales; family Bacillaceae; genus Oikeobacillus; species Oikeobacillus pervagus. The sequence goes on along the minus strand of NZ_JAUSUC010000074.1, from coordinate 7,641 downwards.
CTCTATGTTTTTTAAATGCTTCAATAACAACTTCATCTACCATAATTTTACGTCGGGATTTTTTGGTCTTAGGCGGAACTAATTGGTATTCTTTAGTGTTATTTTTAGGATTATAATATGTTTTTGTGATACGAATAGTATGTTTATCAAAATCTATATCCTTCCATTTGAGTGCAATAACACTAGAAAAATATTGAATGTGTAATCAACAGATTCAATATGTTAACATTTTGCTAACGCAATCCCATAAAAAAAACGGTAAATCCCCGAAAAGGATGTTACAGCTAACAGCATCCAAAACGTTGATTTACCGCGCTCTTTGCACTCGTTAACGATATTACACACTCTCATTCTCATCTTACGGGCGGCATGATGTAATAAGCTGCTTCACCCCTTTAATATCAAGGGTTTTATGTAAGATGAGAGTGGAATGTTAACATGAGATTTTCAACGGAGGCTTCTCATGAGTTTGTTCAAACTTGTGGGAAGCTTCTTTTTTGTTTCTTGGGTTATATGGGGATAGACATTATTTGTGATTTAATCATCTGAATGTCCCAGTCTATCCATAATTTGTTCAAGTGAAACACCAGCTTCAGCTAAAAGTGATGTATGGGTATGGCGTAACGAGTGCGGTGTTAACTCTGGATTTAGGCCTGCTATTTTAAGCTGTCTCGCCATTCTGTATGGACAATTCCGGACTTACGAAAGATTTATTAAGTCAAATTTGAATCCGATATACTTTTAAAAGAATTAAGAGATAAAAAATGATAGGGAAGCTATTCTTTCATAAGGAATAACACCTTTTTGTTTATTGTTTTTGATATTTACTTAGGGAATGTTGGTGGCCCCCCATGTAAATTGATATCGGTCAAATTTGTTACTTATGAGGATGCAAAATATTTTTCTCAAATTAATAGAAAATTCAGACAATATAGTTTATACTATCTTTAAGTTAATAATTGTGAACTCACACTATATAGCCATTGCTAATTGCGTTGGAGTATTTTGTGAGTCTATTTTTCTATTACATTAAGAGGAGGTAGAATTGAAAGCGCTTTTATTGGAGAAATAAAAAAAGGGGATGGAAAATGAAAAGATTACTTTGGGGATTATTGCTTTTATGTTTTATCGCTTCGAGTGTTGGACTTCCCGTGCCAACACAGGCAGAAGGAGGAAAAAACAATAACGATCCTATTATTCTTGTGGCTGGTTTTGCGGGATGGGGTAGAGAGGAATTATTAGGGGTAAAGTATTGGGGAGGTGTACATGATATACAAGAAAATTTAAAAAGAGATGGATATAATGTACATACTGCCGCCGTAGGACCGCTATCAAGTAATTGGGATCGTGCATGTGAATTATTTGCTCAAATTCATGGTGGAACAGTAGATTATGGGGCGGCTCATGCTGAGAAACATGCGCATTCTCGCTATGGTAGAACATACACTGGATTTTTTCCAAATTGGAGTGAAACAAATAAGGTTCATTTAGTTGGACATAGCATGGGGGGGCAAACGATACGTATGCTCGTTCAATTATTGAAAGAAGGTAGTCAAGAAGAAAGAGAGTATGCAAAAGAACATCCAGATGTGAAAATGACTCCGTTGTTCCAGGGAGGAAAATCATATGTTCGGAGTGTAACGACATTGGCAACTCCCCACAACGGAACGACCCTTGCAGATGTAAGCTTACTTTTCCCTACTGTCAGGCAATGGCTTATGGCAACTGCTGTAATTGGCGAAAATAATCATCTATCATTATATGATTTTAAACTTGATCAATGGGGACTTAAAAAGAGAACTGGAGAATCATTTTATCATTATTCAAACCGTATTTTAAACAGTCCTATTTTAAAGGGAACGAAAGACATAAGCCAATGGGATTTAAGTACAGATGGGGCAAAGGAATTGAATGACTGGGTAAGAGCGCAACCAGATGTATATTATTTTTCTTATAGTGCCCATGCGACACAAGCAAGTCCTATAACCGGACATCATTTGCCACATATTACTATGAACAAGGCGATAATGGGGAATGCGCTTTTCTTAGGGTCCTATACAAGATATGAACAAGATCGACCAGTTATAGATTCATCTTGGTGGCAAAATGATGGTGTAGTGAATACAAGATCAATGGTAGGACCTTCTACTGATGTAGTGATAAATAATAGGGGTACACCGCACATTGGAAAATGGAATCATATTGAGACAAAACAAAACTGGGATCATCTTGATATGGTTGGGTTAAGTGTCTCGGATTCCTTACGTTTTTCCGATATTAATGCTTTTTATCGTGAAATTGCTTGGAGGTTATCAGACTTGCCGAAATAAGCACGGGGACGGTTCTTGCTTTTCCCAATGCGAGCAACAAAGAGAGAAAGCGAGAGAATCCCTCCTTCGTTTCCTTACTATATGCTTCGTTTTCACCCTCAAAGAATTTCTTAAAATTATCAGATTTCCGAAAGAAGCCTGTTTTTATTTTTAGTACATTTTTTTAAATTCATCATTCAACATTCCATTTTAATGTTTTTTTGAAACTCCAAAATTCCGAATAATAACATAAAAATAGATGATGGAATAAAAATTATTAAAAATAATATATTAGTGATTTTATTAAATAAAAACAAAGTTAATGAGATTATTGTTATTATCGTTATTAAACTAACATATTTGTTGTATTTTGACATAATGTTGCTCCTTTTGACAAAACAGTCCTATTTTTTCGGTAAAAATGTTAAATTTATTAGTGTGAAGAATTATAACATATTTTAGAAAAGAATTTTATGAAAACAGAAACATTAATAAAATTGCTTAGTCTGACAGGTCCTTCGTGTGTTAAACCTGTAGATTCAACTATCTTTTAAGGCATCTTCGTTTCCAATGAAAAACTCACATGAAGCCCGATGCCCGAACGTTCGCCGTGATAAGCGGCCCAAGGAAGTCACGTTTTTCCGACGTTGATCGTGGTAGAATCCACAAGAAGCAAGCGATTTGGAATCTATAGCTTTCGACGCGTCACTCGGTTACATTTACGAACGATTAAATCAAATACTTCATGAATTTAAAAATAAGCTGGCCCATCTTTTCGAAAGAGTTGAATAGTTGACATCGACTAGACCACTGAAGATCCGACATCAGCACAGTAACGTAAGCTTTTCCACTCACATTCAGTTTTCGTGCCGTATTTTCATACCCAACAAGCTAAATCAATGGTTTTAGCTCTTCATCGAAAATAAATTTTTGAATCAAATTCGGGAACATGGTCTTCTGTTTCATAGGGACACCTTTTCTCGTTTATGTTTGGTCGTACTTACATTTAACAAGAAGATGTCCCTATTTGACGTTCTTTTATGGAAGATTATGCATAATCAACACGCGTAAAAATATTTATATATCATTCTTCACTAATGTCGCATAAATAAATTCTGATTGTTCTGTTTTCTATTTTTCTAGATTTTAATAAAATAATTTCTCCGTTTGTTTATAGATTAGCAGTCACACATGATAATCAAGTTGTCAATAGACAATAAAATCATTTAAAATTGAAGTGCTGGTTGGGCTATTCAACAAACACGCTTTAGTGAAATAAAATGTTTGAAAATTCACACTAAATATAAATCAAGGGGGCATTAAATATGTCTAATGGTGTTATTGCCATATTAGCAATAGTTTCTGCGGTGATATGGATTGCTGTATCCCGAGAGGCTATAAAACCTACAAAAGAGATCAATTGGCGAAAAATGATAACCTTATTGTCCGCAGGATCTTTATCAGCATTTGTTATGACCATTTCACTTTTTCAAAGTCTATCGTTTTAATTACATTAATCGGCGCGTTTGTTGAATAGAGCTGTAAAGGGTGGTACACATTATATATGTCTAGTATGTACCATCCTTTATTTTTATGTTTTTTTTGATTTAGATCTTTTGTAGTGGTGCTGAACACAAGCCGATTATGATGTGGCAGTGATTCTTAATTGTTGGCAAGAAAAGTTAGAAGAATTAAAGTTTGAAAAAATAAACCGTCCGCTTTCTCTCCGTTTTTACTGGATATTGATAAACGGATGGAAGAAGGGCTAACCCCTATATTTGGTTTAGAAGATGTTGGAGGTAAGTACACTACAGGAAACTTGGGGAAAGATTTATTCTGAGTGGTTTCCATCTTTCAATTAGCAAGTAGCAGAAGGACGGAAATTAGTCATTAAGGATTGTTCCCTAATTAACAAAGTGTTTTTGTATGTGCCATTTCATCATAAAACCATGTTCAACTATCCAACATAAGGACACTGATGACAACCTAATAGCTTCCGTTACATGCCCTCTTTTTATAGAAAAGTTTGAAGTTTAGTAAACTTATCCTGTTTGAAGAAAAGCGAACCATAGAAACTACGTTTGGAGAATCTATGGTCCGACTGATGGAATCTAAGTTTTGCATTACTGTTTTCAATCATTTACTAACCCACGGTTCAGTTTATCATTACTCATAGTCACTTTTAAAAAGTAATTCTTTCGGGATTTCAGTCCCACGTGAGCCACGAATGTCTGTTTCTTTCATTTCCGTTGGGTAGAACACGATGAAGTTTCCAAGATTCATTGAAGCTAGTTTTTTTGGTAAAACTTCTAAATCTGGGTTCCATGCCACTGTTCCTCTTCTAGCACTTAATAAAATCACAAGATCAGTAGATTTCACATTATTTAGATTTCTTTCAAAAAGTGAGTTCCAGCTATCAATTGAATGGAAGTCGATTTTTATATTAGGGTGTACTTGCTGGGATGCCTTTTCATACATTTCTAAGCTATCGCGAATAACCAAAGCCTTAATCTTCGCACTTAGCTGTGAAGCCATGCCCTTAATAATGGATATTGAATCTTCAAAACCGGGTTTGTATACAACATTATTGGGTAGAATAAGAATCACGCGTTCCATCGTATTCAACGGTTGCCTGATATTTGCGATGAGCGAGCGTTGGTACGTATGTTCAAGGAAATTATCAATCACTTTCCCAAAGACCTTGTTTCCTTCAATTATGCCATCCCACCCCGCGATAATTGTTGTGATTCGTTCTTCCGTAGCAGCGCGTTCTATTCCCAAACCGATATTATGATCCACTCGTGTCAGTAGTTTAACAGAAACATCTGCCCCTGATGCGTATATAACAGAATGTCCAAGCAATCTTTCCGCTTGTGTCACTTCATTGCTTGCCTGTTTTAAATCCTTTTGAACCACTGTTAATGGATATAGAGGTTCATCTGTCTTGATTGCCTTCTTTATAATAAATCCTAAATCCATCAAAGATTCCATCGTTCTCGGATTCCTCAGTGGGATTAATATACGTTCAGGAAGGGTTTCGTCCAATACCTCTTTATCTTGTGCAACGGCCAGTTTTCTGCCATATTTTTCACAGAAGTATGGACCCAAAATACAAGTAATTAGAATGATAATAATTACAGCATTTATTATTTGCTGGTCAAGTAATCCAAACTGATACCCAACAAGTGTTATTGCTAATGTTGCTGCAGCATGTGTAGTGGAAAGTCCAAAGATTACCTTGCTTTCTATATTAGAATAACCATATACCTTACTCGTAATCCAGCTGGCAAGTAGTTTACTGCCAATTGCTACAATGGTGATTAATAGGATTATGATTAGGGTATCAGGGCTGGATATAAGAACACGAAGATCCATTAACATACCTACAGATAACAAGAAAAACGGGATAAACAATGCATTTGCCGTAAATCTAATTCTATTCATTAGTGGGCCATGATCATAAATATACCGGTTTAAAGCTAGACCAGCCAAGAATGCCCCAATAATTGGTTCTAGTCCGACAAACAATGATATGGCTCCTGCAACGAATAAAATTGTTATAACAAAGTTAAATTCTAAAGTTCCTTCATTATTAGAGCGTTTAAAGAACCACTTTGTTAGATAAGGGGTAAAAATTAGAACGACTACAGCAAAAAGTGTTATGGCAATAATCAAGTAAACCAAAAATCCAAATGTTAAATTGTCCTCAGATGCCCCTACTATTACAGCAAGAAAAAGCAATGCCAAGCTATCTGTTAATAATGTACCGCCAACTGCTGTTGTTACAGCTTTGTTTTTCGCAATTCCAAGTCGGCTAATGGCAGGGTACCCCAAAAGGGTATGTGTGGAGAAAATGGTACCAAATAGTACGGCTGATAATATACTGAGACCTAGCCATAGCCCTACTATTATTCCCAGAATTAATGGGATTGAAAACGAGAGGATGCCAAATAAAATACTGCGATTTCGGTATTTTTTGAAACCGTCAAGGTCCAACTCAAGACCAGCTATAAACATGATAAACAATAATCCGACTGTTCCGAGCAATTCGATTGTCGAATCACGTGCTAGTATTTCCAATCCATTTGGCCCGACGATAATTCCTGCAATAATGGGACCGATAATAGCAGGTACTCTTAGTTTCCCCATTAATATAGGAAAGAGTAAAAAAATTAACACTGCAAAACCAAATATGAGAACTGGCTCCTGTAGTGGGATAGTCATAATCATTTCAACCTCACTTTCTTTAAGCGCTAACCTTATAATTAGTATTAGGTTTTTTTTATGAAGTAATAATATACTATAATCAATTTAAAAATTCTACTCTAAAAAGCCATTTAGTTATTTGGATAAATATGGGGGAGCTAGCAAAAAGCTTCGTAAACAATTGCTTATTTCAGAACGGAATACTTCTTCCAGTTAATGAATTCAATAAATAGATGACCCCAAAAATCAATAGTGACAATAAAGAGAGAGGTTTATATATAAATGAGCCTTAATGGCATTTTCAATATTAACTTAATTTATCTGAAGAATCTCACCTTGTGAATTTCGTCGCAAGATACGGGATTACTCCACTGTCTAACAAAACATCTTTTAATCAAACGTTTGATTAAAATGTTCACAATGAAGGGAAGAAAAATATCTAGTCCTGGGAGGAAGAACATGGGCTTGGAATCATGACTCACAAAAATAGAATTGTCGCGATTGGTGGAGTAGATACAGCTATTCTAAGCTGGATTGCGGAATAAGATAAAAACCATAATCCAGATGGGCGAGGGGGGTATTTTTTATGATGATAGGGGATATCACTTTTCAAGTCATAGTTTTTGTTCTTATTGGATTATTTGTAATTTCATTTACCCTTTTATCAGGAGATTACTTGTAAATTCAACCAATAAAAATTCTCAAATTAAAGAGCTTGGAGAGAAATTAGATAAAATAATAGAGATACTAGAAAAGGATAACAATAACCATTAAACAAAATAATTAGAGTGCATTGGGAGGGGGAGGCAAGCTAGGAGGAAAAGTTCCAATTACACCCAAATAGATTCATTAATCTTCTACAATCGAGGCTTTAATTGAACAAGGATTACAAAAATTATCAAACTTTATTCCAATTTGTCTATTTTTGGCGGAGCTGCAAATGTATCAATTATAAAATGAATGACGAAATTAGAAAGAAAAAAATAACCGATAGCAATATGGAATGACTAAAAAAATTTTTGATAAATATTATCCTAAATTATTCACCGCAATCTAAAACTTTGAGAATTTCATGAAATTTATAACGCTAAGGGAAATTGAGACCGAAAAAATAGCCTAGTTAGAG
>NZ_JAUSUC010000073.1 GCF_030813365.1 Oikeobacillus pervagus | reverse complement strand
TTTGCGCTAGTTCCGGAGGCTTTTGCGCTAGTCCTCGGGATATTTGCACATTTCCCGAGATATATGACTATTTCCCGCGTTTTTTTGCGCCACTTCCGCGAATCACACTTCCCTCGGGTTTGCGCCATTTCCCTATCCATGCCCCACTCGGTGTTTTCTTTTCTCAGGCATTGCTCGATTTGATCATTTCCCATGCCGATTTGAACATTTCCCACGAGGATTTGCGCTAGTTCCGGAGGCTTTTGCGCTAGTCCTCGGGATATTTGCACATTTCCCGAGATATATGACTATTTCCCGCGTTTTTTTGCGCCACTTTCGCGGATCTCATTTCCCTTGGGTTTGCGCCACTTCCACGAATTGCACTACCCTCGAGTTTGCGCCACTTCCGCGAATCGCACTTCACCCGGTTTTGCTTACTTCCAAAAATCGCACCTCCCATGAGTCTACGCTATTTCTGGTCCTCCTATTGTGTAACGGGTTGCTTCTTAGTGGCAGAATAACTGTAAAATCCTTGGCCTGTTTTTCTTCCTAAATGGCCTGCACGGACTAATTTTTTTAATAATGGGCATGGGCGGTATTTTGAATCGCTTGTTTCTGTGTATAAGGTTTCAATGACTAATAAGAGTGTATCGAGTCCAATTAGGTCGGCCAAAGCTAATGGGCCGATTGGATGATTTGCACCGAGTTTCATTCCTTCGTCAATATCCTCTGCGCTTGCGGTCCCCTCGGCGAGAACGAAGATGGCTTCATTAATCATTGGAACTAAAATTCGATTGACCGCAAATAATGGGGCATCATTGATGACAATTCCTACTTTTCCAAAAGACTTGACTAATTGTTGGGCTAATTCAAATGTCTCATTGGAAGTATCCTGTCCTTTAATCAATTCTACTAATTTCATGACAGGGACTGGATTAAAGAAATGCATTCCTACTACTTGATCAGGTCGGTTCGTTGCTGCGGCAATTTCGGTAATGCTTAAACCGGATGTATTGGAAGCAAAGATCGTTGTTTCTTTACAAATGGCATCCAATTTTTTAAACAAGTCTTTTTTCGGTTCCATTTTTTCAATGATCGCTTCGATGATCACATCGGCATCCGCCAATTCTTGGATATTGACCGTTCCATGGATGTTTCCGATGATTTCTTCGGCTCTAATTTGGTCCAGTTTGCCTTTTTCGACTGCTCGGTTTAGATTCCGTTCGATAGTATTTAGCCCTCTTTGTAAAAAACCCTCCTGAAGATCTTGTAAAATTACGGAATACCCAGCCTCTGCCGCTACTTGGGCGATCCCATTTCCCATTGTTCCTGCCCCAACTACTCCAATCGTTTTCACTTTATTCATCGAACTGCTCCTTTCACTAAATTATTTCCGTTTAAAATTTGGGGTTCTTTTTTCTAAAAATGCACGAGCTCCTTCATTCTTATCTTCTGTTTCACAAAGCTGACTAAATAGCATCGCTTCCAACTTTAATCCTTCTTGAATGCTCATACTGGATCCCTGTTCAATTGCTTGTTTTGCCTTTTGAACGGCTATTGGACCTTTCTTCGCTATTTGGTTCGCTAATTCCTTTGCCGAATTCAGGCTTTCTCCAACAGGAACTAATCTTTCTACTAAGCCAATTCGATACGCCTCTTCTGCGGAAATAAGCTCCCCTGAAAAAATCAATTCCTTTGCTTTTCCGATCCCCACTAATTTGGCGAGCCGCTGTGTGCCCCCATAGCCAGGGATGATCCCAAGTCCAACTTCAGGGAGACCAAACTTAGCATTTTTGGACGCAATACGAATATCACAAGCCAATGAAAGTTCACATCCAGCTCCAAGGGCAAATCCATTAATAGCACATATGACTGGAAAAGGGAGCTGACTGATTTTATTCAAAATTTCCTGTCCATGGGCAGCAAGTGCTTTTCCAGCTTCCCCATCCAATTCCGGAAACTGTTTAATATCTGCCCCCGCCACAAAAGCCTTTTCTCCTTGACCCGTTAAAATAGCCACGCGAATATCGGGATTTTGCGCTAATTGATCAAATATTTCATCTAACTGATCGAGAATTTCCGGATTCAATGTATTCACTGGGGGATGGTCGATTGTCAATATCGCTAAAGAGTCTTCCACTTCTACTTGAAAGAATTGTTTTTCTTCTATTACTTTTTCACTCATTTCATCTCACATCCTGTCGTTTCATCTTTTGAAAATCCATTTTTAATTCAATTCCGAACGCAATACTTGTTTCAACACTTTCCCGCTTGCATTACGAGGAAGGGTATCCACAAAATCAACTTCGGCAGGTAATTTGTATTTCGCTAATTTTGTACCGCAATAAGTGATGACTTCTTCCTCTGTAAGGGACGCTCCTTCTTTTAAAACGACATACGCTTTCGTTACTTCCCCATATACTGGATGTGGAACCCCAATCACAGCGGCTTCTAGTACTTCAGGTATCTCGTATAATACTTCTTCTACTTCTACGGGATACACATTCTCCCCACCGCGGATGACCATATCTTTTTTCCTGTCGACGATATATAAAAGACCTTCCTCATCAAACCGGCCTAAATCACCGCTATAAAGCCATCCATCTTTAATCGTATTTTCAGTTGCTTGTGGATCTTTCAAATACCCCTTCATCACCTGCGGGCCTTTTACAATAATTTCTCCTACTTCCCCTGTTGGAACTGGATGGCCATCTTCATCTACTAACATCACTTCTGTTCGCGGAAGAGGTTCTCCGACTGAACCAATTTTGTCCAGGGCGTAATGATCTTTTAACGTCGTCGCCCCTGGAGAATTTTCAGTTTGACCATATAGATTTTGCACGCCAATTTCCGGGTAAAGCGCTTTCAATTTTTTCACGAGTTCATAAGGCATTGGGGAAGCCCCGTAAGCAAATTTCCGAATGGATGTTAAATCGGTTTTCTTCATTTTCGGTGTATTTAATAGGATCGTAAACATCGCCGGAACTCCGAAGAAAATCGTCACTTTTTCTTTTTCCATCGTGTGTAATGTTTTTTCAGGAGAAAAAGCTTCCTCAATCACCACCGTTCCACCTTTATAAATCGTCGGAATGCTGAAACAATGACTGGCCGCACAGTGGAACAAAGGTGTGACGACATGCATTCGATCCTCCTCCGTCATTTCCATCGTTTCCGACCACATTCGCGCTGCAGCCCGAACATTGCTAGCGGAAAGCATCACTCCTTTTGGCATCCCCGTCGTCCCAGATGTGTAAAAAACAACCGCTGTATCATCATGATTTATGACCGGCTGCTCAAATGGAATCGAGTCGTCACAAAGGACGGCTTTTAGCGTCTCTTCTCCCCCTACAACCAATTGATCTTTAAATTGGCTCATGCAATGATCGAGATGGTTTAACACATCTTGATATTGCCGATCATAGATAAGCGCTTTCGCTTCCGAATGGGTAAAAATATATTCAACTTCCCGGTAAGTTAATTTCGTATTGACTGGCATGATCGAAAAGCCACCCAACTGGCAAGCATAATAACAAATTAGAAAATAATCAGAGTTCGGTAAGTATAACGCGATAATATCTTCTTTTTGATATCCCCTTGATTGAAAATAGCCCGCCAAGTTTTTTGCCTTTTGATAAAATTCCCTATACGTCATTTTTCGATCTTGATAAGTTGTGATGATTTTTTCAGGTTGTGCTTTGGCATGCTCTGCTAATTGTTCAAAAACAAACATTTTTTTACAACCCCTCTACTTATCTGAATTTGTTATTTTACGATTTTTAATAAATACTCCGCATAAATTTTTTGAATATCCTCTTTCGTCATGCCACCTTCAGGTCTGTACCATTGTTGAATCCAGTTCATCGCTCCGAGTAAAATCATTCGAGCAATCTTTGGTTCGCGAATCGTAAATTCATTCGCTTCGATTCCACCTTGAATCACTTCGTCAAAATAACGAGCATAGTCTTGTCGGATTTTTAATAACGGATCTAAACGATCAGTCGAAAACGTTTCATCTGGTTTTATAATCATATTAAACGTTTCTTTTTCTTCAATTGCATACTCAATATGAATCTGAATCATTTTTCTCAATCGTTCTTCATATGAAGTCGGTTCCTCAAGTTGGGCTTGAAACTCCTCCATCGCGTTTGACAGCACAAGTTGGTGACATTGAAAAATCAAATCTTCTTTGTTTTTAAAATAGTAATATAATGATCCTTTCGTCATTAACAGTTCTGCGGCGATTTCTTCCATCGTCGCACCTTGATAGCCTTTGCGATTGACGATTTTAATCGCAGATAAAATAATTTCCTCTTTTTTCTTTAATAATTTCTTTTCTGATAATTTCATCGTTAGCACTTCCTATTTAGGTTATAGTTCTAGTTGTTTGGCAATAATATTTTTCATAATTTCTGTTGAACCTGCATAAATGCTGGCAACTGGAATATCTCGATAACGTCTAGCAATCTCATATTCTTCCATATATCCATAGCCTCCATGAAGCTGCAGACATTCGGATGCAACCCGTTTGGCCATCTCACTGATCCACCATTTCGCCATCGATACTTCTTTTATTAATGATTCTCCATTCAGATGACGTTCCGTAATTTGATTCATGTACGTTCTCCCAAGTTCAATTTCTGTGGCCATTTCCACAATTTTATACTGAGTATTCTGAAATTTACTAATAGGCTGGCCAAAAGCTTGGCGGTTTTTTACATAATCGATCGTGAGTTTGAGCATTTCTTCTGCTTCGACTAGACATTGGAGAGCAACGACGAGACGTTCTTGCTGAAGTTTTTCCATTAAGTAATAAAAGCCTTTTCCTTCTTCTCCTAGTAAATTTGAGACGGGCACTTTTGCATCTTCAAATATTAATTCCCCTGTATCTCCACTATGCATGCCAATTTTATTAAGTTTTTTCCCTTTTCGGTATCCTTCCGTTCCATTTTCCACCACGATTAAACTGACACCCTTGTAAGCTGGGGAGGCATGTGGGTCGGTTTTGACGGCAACAATCGCTAAATCACAAGAAATGGCATTCGTAATAAATGTCTTTTCACCATTTAAAATATAGTAGTCGCCTTCACGTTTGGCCGTTGTTTTGATCCCAGCTAGATCAGATCCCGCTCCAGGCTCCGTCATCGCAATCGCTGTAATCAATTCCCCACTTAAACATCCTGGCAACCATTTTTGCTTCTGCTCTTCTGTTCCAAAAGATAATAGATAGGGGCTTGAAATCTCCGAATGTAATCCCATAGAAGTCCCTAATCCTTGACCAACTCGCTCTAGTTCCTCGATTAGAATCATCGAATAAGAATAATCTAAACCTAATCCCCCGTATTCTTCATCCACCCACGGGCAAAGAAAACCATTCTCTCCCATCTTCAACCAAAATTCACGCGGAATCTCCCGAAACTTTTCCCATTGCTCATAGTACGGGTAAGCTTCCTTTTCAAGCATCTTACGTAACGCTTTTCGAAACATCGTATGATCATCAGTCATAATAGATAAACTCATGTTTAGATAACCTCACTTCCACTAGAAATATTGTCTGAAAATTCCCAACATAATTTAATTATAACCCTGGACGAACAGTAGTCAACAATTTTTTGAACGTTGTTTAAAAATTAAATAGATTTTTGTTTTGACATTATTTTTTTATAATGAGTTGATATAACAATGAAAACAGCGTTTGGATTTTGAACAGTAAAAAATCGGGGCATTTTCCTTTTCTGAATGTGGAAGCGGTTTTCCTGTTTCCTTGGTTTCCACGCCCACCCAGAAACGCGGGAGGAAACGTAGGGACGGTTCCGATGTTTCGGTGTTTCCGCTGTTCCCTGAAAAGACCGATTTGCACATTTCCCAGCGACTTTTGCATATTTCCCAGACCAATTTGAACACGTTCTCCGAATTTTTGCACTTGTCGTTGCGATATTTGCGTATTTCCCAAGATATTTGATGATTTCCCACACTTTTTTGCACTATAGGTTAATTTTGGAAAGGAAAAAGAGCACCATAGATTCCTATGATGCTCTTTTTCCTCATTTGTAATTGTTTATAGAAGTGTGAGTGCCTCTCTAGTTCAACTGCAATGTTTTCTTCGATTCCATAATGGCGTCAACTACATAGTCTGCATTGATGACTTCTGCTCCGTCGACGATGTCTTCCTTCGCCACGTTATTATGTTCCATGCAGGAGGAACAAACTTTTATGTTGCCCCCTTTTTCTAAATAAGCGGGCAAAAGTTCTTGGATTGACTTAAATGGGGCACCAATGTCAATTTGATCGGCATATCCTTTTTTCGCAAGATGGACGGCATCTGACAATAGTAAAATTTCTACCTTATGACCTTTTTCTAGTGCTTTTAACCCCATCGTAAAGGCAATTGTAACATTATTCGCATCTCTTTCATGAGCCGTTAAAGTAATTAATAAATCTACCTCGTTCATTATTTTAGCCTCCTCTATAATAGTTCACTCCAAATACCCCTATATGTATAGTACTCTCTTGTAAAATAGAAAATCAAGAAATATGTTTCTAAAACTTATCATTTTTATGACTGTATTCTGATCCTTACTTCAATATGATTTCCAACTTTAACCTGAATAAACATCAGCAGATTCCAAAAGATTAGTTACCCCTTTTTTTGTAAAGGTCGATGGTTAGAACCCGACTCTATATTTACAAAAGTGTTTTGACTATTTCCAAATCGGATTTGCGCTTGTTTTGTGGGGATTTGCTTATTTCCCGGTTTATATGGCGATTTCCCGCGATTATTTGCACTTCTGGAATCAAGAACGTTCACTTAGACAATGGAAAATGGAAACTTTTCCTTTTGACTATTTCCCATCGGTATTTGAATATTTCCCAATCGGATTTGCGCCACTTCTGAAGAGATTTGCGCTTGTTCTGTGAGGATTTGCTTATTTCCCGGTTTATATGACGATTTCCCGCGATTATTTGCACTTCTGGACTCAAGAACGTTCACTAGGCAATGGAAAATGAAAGCTTTTCCTTTTGACTATTTCCCATCGGTATTTGACTATTTCCAAATCGGATTTGCGCTTGTTTTGTGGGGATTTGCGCTTGTTCTGTGGGGTTTTGCTTATTTCCCGGTTTATATAACGATTTCCCGCGATTATTTGCACTTCTGGAATCAAGAACGTTCACTAGGCAATGGAAAATGGAAACTTTTCCTTTTGACTATTTCCCAATCGGATTTGCGCTACTTCTGAAGGGATTTGCGCTACTTCTGAAGGGATTTGCGCTTGTTCTGTGGGGTTTTGCTTATTTCCCGGTTTATATGACGATTTCCCGCGATTATTTGCACTTGTGGAATCAAGAACGTTCACTAGGCAATGGAAAATGGAAACTTTTCCTTTTGACTATTTCCCAGCGGTATTTGACTATTTCCAAATCGGATTTGCGCTACTTTTGAAGAGATTTGCGCTTGTTCTGTGGGGTTTTGCTTATTTCCCGGATTATATGACGATTTCCCGTGATTATTTGCACTTCTTCTGCTGGTTTTTCTGCTTGTTGGCCATTCTCTACCTGCCTGTTTTGTTTCTTGAGGAGAAATAGTAGCGAATTTTCTTAAAAAGCATTAAACTAGAAGATTATATAGAATCTTTGTCGACATTTGCCAAATCAGTATGCAATTATAAACAAAAACGATTCTTTACATGACAACGATAATGAACTTATAAGGAGGGGATTGAATTTGGAAACGAAAAAGGCCTTACCGGTTTTATTTTTAGTGATGTTTTTAGTGATGATTGGATTTGGGATTATTATTCCTGTTCTTCCGTTTTATGCGGAAAAGATCGGGGCCAATCCAACAGAACTTGGGCTATTAATGGCGGTTTATTCCTTAATGCAATTGCTTTTCGCTCCGATGTGGGGACGGATCTCGGATCGCATTGGTCGAAAGCCAGTTATTATGATTGGAATTTTTGGTCTAGCTATTTCCTTCTTTTTAATGGCGGTTTCAACTCAATTGTGGATGTTGTTTGCTGCTAGAATTATTGGGGGGGTTTTATCGTCAGCGAATATGCCGACAACGATGGCGTATGTGGCGGATATTACGTCCCCTGAGGATCGAGGAAAAGGCATGGGAATCATCGGAGCTGCCGTTGGTTTAGGATTTATCTTTGGACCTGCGATTGGTGGTGTCTTTTCGAAAACAAGTTTAAATATGCCTTTCTATATTTCCGGGATTTCATCTCTTATTACGTTTTTCCTTGTGTTGATTTTATTAAAAGAATCATTGCCAAAGGAAAAGAGAAACGCTCATTTAGAAAAAAAATCTTCCATGTTTGCCGCTTTTAATGGGCCAGTTTCTATTTTATTTATTTTACAATTATTTATTTCCTTATCCCTGTCCGGCTTAGAGGCGACTTTTGCTTATTTCGCTGCCAAAAAAGCTGGTTTAGGAGCGATCGAATTAGGCTATATTTTTATGATTATGGGTCTTGCTGGGGCGATCGTTCAAGGGGGGGTAGTCGGTCGATTAACGAAGAAATTCGGTGAAGGCTTAGTCATCCAAGCAGGCATTATCATTTCCGCCATTGGATTTGCCTGTATTTTATTAGTGGATAGTTTTACAACCGCTGCAATTTATTTAACGATATTTGGAATTGGCAATGGTGTCATCCGCCCAAGTGTTTCTGCCTTATTAACGAAGACATCGACTGTCGGTCATGGAAGTGCGACTGGGTTATTGTCTTCATTTGATTCACTTGGTCGAATCATTGGCCCTCCATTAGGTGGTTGGTTATTTTCAGTTGCCGCTGGATTACCGTACATATCAGGGGCATTCTTATCCGTCATCGCATTTCTCTTATATCGCGTCTATCATGTCCGTGCGAAAAAGACTTCAGCTATTGCCCAATCGTAAAGTGAACTTCACTCAGTGTGGGTGGCCCTTGTCATAGTAGAATAAGAAATTTCAAATCAAAAAACAGGTGGAGGAAAATATTTATCCTGAATTATTCACCGCAATCTAAAACTTTGAGAATTTCATGAAATTTATAACGCTAAGGGAAATTGAGACCGAAAAAATAGCCTAGTTAGAGAC